>NZ_JAOWHJ010000068.1:0-28929 GCF_030332695.1 Citrobacter sp. Cpo089
TTCTTTAAGGTAAGGAGGTGATCCAACCGCAGGTTCCCCTACGGTTACCTTGTTACGACTTCACCCCAGTCATGAATCACAAAGTGGTAAGCGCCCTCCCGAAGGTTAAGCTACCTACTTCTTTTGCAACCCACTCCCATGGTGTGACGGGCGGTGTGTACAAGGCCCGGGAACGTATTCACCGTGGCATTCTGATCCACGATTACTAGCGATTCCGACTTCATGGAGTCGAGTTGCAGACTCCAATCCGGACTACGACATACTTTATGAGGTCCGCTTGCTCTCGCGAGGTCGCTTCTCTTTGTATATGCCATTGTAGCACGTGTGTAGCCCTACTCGTAAGGGCCATGATGACTTGACGTCATCCCCACCTTCCTCCAGTTTATCACTGGCAGTCTCCTTTGAGTTCCCGGCCTAACCGCTGGCAACAAAGGATAAGGGTTGCGCTCGTTGCGGGACTTAACCCAACATTTCACAACACGAGCTGACGACAGCCATGCAGCACCTGTCTCAGAGTTCCCGAAGGCACCAAAGCATCTCTGCTAAGTTCTCTGGATGTCAAGAGTAGGTAAGGTTCTTCGCGTTGCATCGAATTAAACCACATGCTCCACCGCTTGTGCGGGCCCCCGTCAATTCATTTGAGTTTTAACCTTGCGGCCGTACTCCCCAGGCGGTCGACTTAACGCGTTAGCTCCGGAAGCCACGCCTCAAGGGCACAACCTCCAAGTCGACATCGTTTACGGCGTGGACTACCAGGGTATCTAATCCTGTTTGCTCCCCACGCTTTCGCACCTGAGCGTCAGTCTTTGTCCAGGGGGCCGCCTTCGCCACCGGTATTCCTCCAGATCTCTACGCATTTCACCGCTACACCTGGAATTCTACCCCCCTCTACAAGACTCTAGCCTGCCAGTTTCGGATGCAGTTCCCAGGTTGAGCCCGGGGATTTCACATCCGACTTGACAGACCGCCTGCGTGCGCTTTACGCCCAGTAATTCCGATTAACGCTTGCACCCTCCGTATTACCGCGGCTGCTGGCACGGAGTTAGCCGGTGCTTCTTCTGCGAGTAACGTCAATTGCTGCGGTTATTAACCACAACACCTTCCTCCTCGCTGAAAGTACTTTACAACCCGAAGGCCTTCTTCATACACGCGGCATGGCTGCATCAGGCTTGCGCCCATTGTGCAATATTCCCCACTGCTGCCTCCCGTAGGAGTCTGGACCGTGTCTCAGTTCCAGTGTGGCTGGTCATCCTCTCAGACCAGCTAGGGATCGTCGCCTAGGTGAGCCGTTACCCCACCTACTAGCTAATCCCATCTGGGCACATCCGATGGCAAGAGGCCCGAAGGTCCCCCTCTTTGGTCTTGCGACGTTATGCGGTATTAGCTACCGTTTCCAGTAGTTATCCCCCTCCATCGGGCAGTTTCCCAGACATTACTCACCCGTCCGCCACTCGTCACCCAAGGAGCAAGCTCCTCTGTGCTACCGTTCGACTTGCATGTGTTAGGCCTGCCGCCAGCGTTCAATCTGAGCCATGATCAAACTCTTCAATTTAAAAGTTTGATGCTCAATGAATTAAACTTCGTAATGAATTACGTGTTCACTCGTTGAGACTTGGTATTCATTTTTCGTCTTGCGACGTTAAGAATCCGTATCTTCGAGTGCCCACACAGATTGTCTGATAAATTGTTAAAGAGCAGTTGCGACGCGCTTTAGCGCTCTGTCGCGAGGTGGCGTATATTACGCTTTCCTCTTTCAGAGTCAACCCTCATTTTCAGGTTTTTCTCTTCAACCGAACCGGCTGTTTGCGTGAAGTGATTCACATCCGCCGTGTCGATGGAGGCGCATTATAGGGCTCCCATTTTTTAGCACAAGTATTTTTTGGATCTTTTTTTCTGAATGCTTGTTTTTCACTCCTTTCGCTACATTCCTGCGCAATTTGGCTGATTTTTGATAGCTAAACCACTTGCACAGTCTCAATAATCCAACCAAAGTCTTCATTACTGCTCTATTTTCGTTGAGGTAAACATGTCTGATGTACTGCGTCCTTATAAGGATCTTTTCCCACAGATCGGAAATCGCGTGATGATCGACACCAGCAGTGTCGTCATTGGTGATGCTCGTTTGGCTGATGATGTCGGAATTTGGCCACTGGTTGCCATTCGTGGCGACGTTAACTATGTACAAATTGGTGCCCGTACAAACATTCAGGACGGCAGCGTTCTCCATGTCACACATAAATCCACGTCTAATCCGCAGGGTAATCCATTGATTGTGGGTGAGGATGTAACGGTCGGTCATAAGGTCATGCTACACGGCTGTATCATTGGCAACCGCGTATTAGTCGGCATGGGTTCGATTCTGCTGGATGGCGTGGTAGTAGAAGACGACGTTATGATTGGGGCTGGGAGCCTGGTTCCCCAAAACAAACGCCTGGAAAGCGGGTATCTGTACCTGGGAAGCCCGGTTAAACAAATCCGTCCATTAAGCGATGAAGAGAAAGCAGGCTTACAATATTCAGCTAACAACTATGTTAAGTGGAAAGATGAATATTTAAGTCAGAGTAACCACACCCAACCTTGAGCATCTTCCTGCTGGTCCTGGATCAATCCTTCAGCTTCTTCTTCCAGATCCCAGCGATGCTGTTGAAAGATTTCCAACCACTGTTCAGGCGTGTCGCCGCCAAAGCGGGACGCCAGCATCTCTCCAGATATGGCACATGTTAACTGCATACCATGAACCATCGCCGGAAAAACCACGGCGCTGAAATCCGTGCGCCATTCTTCTCGATCGGGAAACTGGATCGCCTGATTCATGCCGACAATTCCTGCTGCATGCTTTTAATGACGGGTTCAATCTGCGGCAAAACCCCATGCCAGAGTAAAACGGCGTGCGCTGCTTGCCCCACCAGCATACCCAGGCCATCAGCATATTGTTTCGCCCCATGTTCGGCACACCAGGAGAGGAACGGTGTATCTCCTTTCTGATAAAACATGTCATAACAATAGACAGATGAGTGAATAAGAGATGTCGGAATAGCCGGTATCTCACCGCTAATTCCGCTGGATGTCGCGTTAATAATCAAATCAAAACTGTAATTATCAAGCTCATCCATTCCTACCGCCTGTACGCTGCCGGTATGGGAGAAGATTAGTGCCAGTTCTTCAGCGCGCGAAGCGGTACGGTTAACAATAGTCACCGCGCAATCCATAGAAAGAAGAGGTAATAAAACTCCACGGGATGCACCACCCGCACCAATCAGCAGAACTCGCGATCCGGGACGAATGAAAGATAAACGCTCAAGATCGCTCAACAAGCCGATACCATCCGTGTTGTCTCCCAGCAAACGCCCATCCTCCAGCCGTTTAAGGGTGTTGACCGCTCCAGCAAGCGATGCCCGCTCCGTTAGTTCATCGGCACGTGCAAATGCCTCTTCTTTAAAAGGCACGGTGACATTTGCCCCTTTCCCGCCCTCAGCAAAAAAAGCGTTCAGGGTATTCACAAAATCATTGATGGGTGCCAATACACGCCCGTAGGAGTGATCAATCTTCAGCTGCTCTGCAAATTGCTGATGAATAAAGGGCGATTTACTGTGCGCTATCGGATTACCAAAAACAGCATAGGCTTCTTTCATATTACCCCTGTCGAAACTGTTCACCTGTCAGAGCATCACGGATCTCCGAAGGATTCAAACGCCCCCCGGTCTCCCCTTCAACCACAGGAAAGTCTGTACCGAACTGTGCGCGAACTTCCTCTACCGTTCTGCAAGGCGGTAAGCCACTCAAATTAGCACTGGTAGAAACTAACGGTTTGCCATAAGCCTGGCACAACGCAACCACCAGCGGGTGATCGGTGACGCGAACAGCCAGAGAATCAAAGCGCCCGGTCAACCAGCGTGGCGTTGTCGCAAGCGCTGGGAAAACGAAGGTAACAGGACCAGGCCAACGGGCGAAAACAGCGTCACGTTGAGCATCGGTGAGCATGCTATCGTCGATATACGGTTTAAGTTGTTCAAAGTTTGACGCGATTAAAATTAACCCTTTATCGACCGGACGTTGTTTTAGCGCCAACAAACGGCTCACCGCCGTTTCGCTATCGGGGTCGCAGCCGACACCAAATACAGCTTCAGTTGGATAGGCGATGACTTTTTCTTGTTTCAGAACCGCTATCGCAGCAACGATAGGATCTGTGGGCAGGTTATTATTCACTTTTTTATTCCGCCGAAATCGGCTTTCCACATTGTTTACTGGCACAGAAATGCTTCACACCCTGCGCGGTTTTCTTTTCGATGAGAAGCGGATAATGACACTCAGGACATTCTCCGGCTAACGGTTTGAAGTTAATGACAAACTGGCACTCCGGATAGCGATCGCAGGAGTAAAAGGTTTTGCCATAACGGGAACGCCGCTGGACAAGATGACCAGTCTGGCATTGAGGACAGACTATTGCTGTTTCATCAGGCTTGTCGATGAGCTCGGTGTGATCGCACGCAGGATAGTCACTGCATCCAATAAACATACCAAATCGTCCCTGTCTCAGCACCAGCTCAGCGCCACATGCAGGACAAAACTTACCCTCCAGAACTTTGACAATATGTCCGTCCGCGGAAGATTTCAGCGGACGGATGTAATCGCATTCTGGATAGTGTGAACAACCGAGAAATGGACCGTGTTTCCCGGAACGAATAACCAGTTCAGCCCCGCATTGTGGGCAGGGCTCGTTTTTACGCACCGTGAACAGTGCTGATTTAGCCATAACAACTCATACTGAATGAAGATTGATTAATGCAGCATACCTTCATTCACTTCAAAGAGTAATTCTTCCATTTGCTGATAGGCATTTTCACAACCTGGAATGTTGAATAGCACCATCAGAATCACCCACTTCAGGTCTTCCAGATCGAACTCTGCCGTATCCAGCGCGAGTACGCGCTCAATAACCATTTCTCGCGTTTCGAGGTTTAGCACCTGAATCTGCTCCAGGAATAGCAGGAATCCTCTACAGCTTGCATCCAGTCGATCGCACTCTTCCGCAGTATAAATACGTATAGAAAGAGGGTCCGATGCCAGCTGCATAGGTTCAGCAAGGCCATCCTGATAGTCAGCAAGCTTCTCCAGCCAAAGTAACGCGTTGTAAATGTCTTCACGATCAAAACCAGCGTCGGTAAGATCCCGTTCCAGTTTGTCCTGATCCACACGCAGCTCAGCTTCGTTATGGATATATGTCTCAAACAAATACATTAGTACGTCGAACATGGCATGCCCTCCTCAATCGGACATAGCCGCCGGGTACAGCTGCGATCCACCCTGCTAACTCCAGTTCGAGCAGTTGAGCCACTACCTCTGGCACAGGTTGGCCGGCACGTTCAGCGACGACGTCAACAGGTGTTACCTCATCTCCTACGTTAGCCAGGAGCTCCGGAAATGGCAATGCCACCTCTCCGTGATCTGGCGAATAAATTGATTTTTCAGGTTCATCTGGCAACCATTGCAGCCCATATTGCAAATTTTCAAGAATTTCCTCTGGTGTCGTCACAAGCATGGCTCCCTGCTGAATAAGCCAATGCGGGCCTTCACTTCCCGGGCTCCCAATCGGCCCTGGTAAAGCAAACACCTCCCGCCCTTGTTCCAGTGCACAGCGAGCAGTAACCAGTGAACCACTACGCTGTGCAGCTTCAACGACCAGTACACCTTTACTTAGACCACTAATAATGCGATTTCGTCGGGGAAAATTGCGCGGCAAAGGGAGCATATCTAATGGGAACTCAGACACCAGTGCGCCCCCTGCCTCAATCAGTCGTTCTGCAAGACGGATATGCTGTCGTGGGTGAATGGTCTCAAGTCCATTTCCCAGCACCGCAATACTTGTGCCTTGTCGGTTTATCGCAGCATTGTGCGCCACGCCATCAATCCCCCGGGCCAGACCGCTGGTGATCGTCACCCCACATGCAGCAAGATTTTCGCAAAACAACCGTCCCCAGCGTTCGCCATACCATGAGTGTTGTCGACTACCGACAACGGCAACTTGAAATGAGTGGAGGCATGCGGGAGCTCCTGCAACAAAAAGCACCCCAGGATAATCCTCAATCGCACGGAGCTGTGGCGGATAATGCTCGCTGTCGGCAACCACAAAATGGTGGTTAGGCTGTTCAAGCCAGCGCAGCGTTTTTTCCAGCGTCAGATCTGAAAAGGTTAAAAAGCGTCTTGCCTGGCGTGGAGAGAATCCAGCCTGCAAGAGTACCGCGTTGTTAATACACGGTTGAGTATTGAGCCAGTGAGCAACGCGCACTATCTCATCACCATACAGTTCATTCACTTGCGCTAAACGTAGCCAAATTTCGATTTGGGTCATCCCTGTTCCCCTGCCACAAGCAGTCCTGGCAATCTTTGCGATTGGTCACTGATGCTGTCAATCAGAGGGGGTTTTGTCTAGAATAGAGGTAATAATCTTTTCAACTCCTGAACACAACTCTGGATAACTATGTCAGTTTTGCAAGTGTTACATATTCCGGACGAGCGCCTTCGCAAAGTCGCAAAACCGGTTGAAGAAGTGAATGCAGAAATTCAGCGTATCGTTGATGATATGTTCGAAACGATGTACGCCGAAGAAGGTATCGGTCTGGCAGCAACACAGGTCGATATTCATCAGCGCATCATTGTTATTGATGTCTCTGAAAATCGCGATGAGCAGTTGGTACTCATTAACCCAGAACTGCTGGAAAAAGACGGCGAAACCGGCATTGAAGAAGGCTGTCTGTCTATTCCTGAACAGCGTGCGTTAGTACCGCGTGCAGAGAAAGTAAAAATTCGTGCGCTTGATCGCGACGGCAAATCTTTTGAGCTGGAAGCCGATGGCCTGCTCGCTATCTGCATTCAACATGAAATGGATCACCTGGTCGGTAAACTATTTATCGATTATCTGTCTCCGTTGAAGCAACAACGCATTCGTCAGAAAGTTGAAAAACTCGACCGCCTGAACGCCCGAGCTTAAGGACAAAGATCAACGTGTCAGACTCACTACGTATTATTTTTGCGGGTACACCTGACTTTGCAGCGCGTCATCTCGACGCGCTGCTGTCTTCTGGACATAACGTCGTTGGCGTGTTTACCCAACCGGACCGCCCGGCGGGACGCGGTAAAAAGCTGATGCCCAGCCCGGTAAAAGTGCTGGCAGAAGAAAAAGGGATACCGGTTTTTCAACCCGTCTCTCTTCGCCCTCAGGAAAACCAGCAGTTGGTTGCTGATTTACACGCAGACGTGATGGTGGTGGTGGCATATGGCCTGATCCTGCCAAAAGCCGTACTAGAAATGCCGCGCCTAGGTTGTATCAACGTTCACGGTTCCCTGCTTCCGCGCTGGCGGGGTGCAGCACCGATCCAGCGCTCACTGTGGGCAGGCGACGCCGAAACCGGTGTTACCATCATGCAGATGGATGTTGGCCTCGACACCGGTGATATGCTGCTGAAGCTGTCCTGCCCAATTACGGCAGAAGATACCAGCGGTTCGTTATATGACAAGCTGGCAGACCTGGGGCCTCAGGGGCTGATTGAAACGCTAAAACAGCTGGCTGCCAGTACAATAAAACCGGTGGTACAAGACGAATCACTGGTTACGCATGCAGAAAAACTCAGCAAAGAAGAGGCCCGTATCGACTGGTCGCTTTCGGCTGTTCAATTGGAACGCTGCATCCGCGCCTTTAACCCGTGGCCAATGAGCTGGCTTGAAATCGATGGTCAGCCAGTGAAAGTCTGGCAAGCTTCGGTTATTGCTGTAAACACCCAGGCCGAGCCAGGCACCATTCTAGAGGCGACAAAGCAGGGTATCCAGGTCGCAACAGGTGACGGCATTCTGAATCTTATCTCTTTGCAGCCTGCCGGTAAAAAAGCCATGAGCGCGCAGGATCTGCTTAATTCACGCCGGGAGTGGTTCGTGCCCGGAAACCGTCTGGCCTGACGGTTCATCTCTTTAAGCCCGGTGTCTCCGGGCATTTTTATTTTTGCGCTTATGAAAACACATCTTAATTTACGCAGTATGGCGGCCCAGGCCGTCGAACAGGTTGTCGAGAAAGGACAATCACTAAGTAACGTGCTGCCCGCCATGCAGCAAAAAGTTGCCGATAAAGACAAAGCGCTGTTACAGGAACTTTGCTTCGGCGTATTACGTACACTCTCTCAACTGGAGTGGATGATCCAGCAACTGATGGAACGTCCAATGACGGGCAAACAGCGCACCGTTCACTACCTGATCATGGTGGGCTTCTACCAACTGTTGCATACTCGTATTCCAGCACACGCTGCGTTAGCTGAGACCGTAGAAGGCGCGGTCGTTATTAAGCGTCCACAGCTGAAGGGGCTGATCAACGGCGTACTGCGCCAGTTTCAACGCCGTCAGGATGAACTGCTGGCCGAGTTTGCGCAAAGCGATTTGCGCTTCTTACACCCCTCCTGGCTGGTGAAACGTATTAAGAGTGCGTATCCGCAGAAATGGGAAGCCATTCTTGAAGCCAATAACCAGCGACCGCCGATGTGGCTACGAGTCAATCGTAATCACCATACTCGCGACGCCTGGCTAGACCTGCTTACCGAAGCGGGATTAACAGGTTTTCCGCATCCAGACTACCCGGATGCAGTGCGTCTGGAAACACCGGCTCCAGTTCACGCCCTCCCTGGTTTTAACGAAGGTTGGGTCACCGTTCAGGATGCTTCCGCTCAAGGATGCGTAAATTATCTGTTGCCGGAGGACGGTGAGCAGATCCTCGACCTGTGCTGTGCGCCGGGCGGTAAAACCACTCACATTCTGGAAGTTGCTCCGCAAGCTAACGTCATGGCCGTCGATGTGGATGAAAAACGCTTATCGCGCGTTTACGACAATCTGAAACGTCTGGGCATGAAGGCAACCGTAAAACAGGGGGATGGCCGCTATCCACAGCAGTGGTGCGGTGAACAACAGTTTGACCGTATTTTGCTGGACGCCCCATGTTCTGCAACCGGGGTGATCCGTCGCCATCCGGATATCAAATGGCTGCGCCGCGACCGGGATATTGCCGAACTTGCCCAATTACAGGCTGAGATCCTGAATGCTACCTGGTCACATCTTAAATCTGGCGGCACGCTGGTGTATGCAACGTGTTCTATCCTGCCAGAAGAGAACCAGCAGCAAATTGCCGCCTTCCTGGCACGCACACCGGATGCGGTATTAAGCGAAACCGGTACGCCGGAAAAACCCGGACGTCAGAATTTACCGGGTGCGGAAGATGGCGATGGCTTCTTTTACGCTAAGCTAATCAAAAAGTGATGAGATAACGGGTCGCGACTGATGAAAATTATCATTCTGGGCGCAGGGCAAGTTGGCGGTACGCTGGCTGAAAACCTGGTCGGAGAGAACAACGATATCACGGTAGTCGATACCAATGGTGAACGCCTGCGCAGCCTGCAGGACAAGTTTGATCTCCGTGTCGTGCAAGGGCATGGTTCGCATCCCCGCGTATTGCGTGAAGCCGGTGCCGACGATGCCGATATGCTGGTTGCCGTAACCAGCTCAGATGAAACAAATATGGTTGCCTGCCAGGTAGCTTATTCACTGTTTAATACGCCTAATCGCATCGCCCGTATTCGTTCACCAGATTACGTTCGCGATGCCGACAAGCTGTTCCAATCCGATGCGGTGCCAATCGATCACCTGATTGCGCCTGAGCAACTGGTTATTGATAGCATTTATCGCCTGATTGAATATCCGGGCGCATTACAGGTGGTGAATTTTGCCGAAGGTAAAGTCAGTCTGGCAGTAGTAAAAGCCTATTACGGCGGGCCGCTTATCGGTAATGCGCTGTCAACAATGCGTGAGCATATGCCGCACATCGATACCCGCGTTGCGGCGATTTTCCGTCATGACCGACCGATCCGTCCGCAAGGTTCTACGATCGTTGAAGCGGGTGATGAAGTCTTCTTTATTGCGGCATCACAGCATATACGCGCCGTAATGAGTGAACTGCAGCGTCTGGAAAAGCCGTACAAACGCATTATGTTAGTGGGTGGCGGTAATATCGGTGCGGGTCTGGCACGTCGTCTGGAAAAAGATTACAGCGTCAAACTGATCGAACGTAATCAACAACGCGCATCCGAACTTGCAGAGAAACTACAAAATACGATCGTCTTTTTTGGTGATGCTTCGGATCAAGAGTTACTGGCCGAAGAACATATCGATCAGGTCGATCTGTTCATCGCAGTGACCAATGATGACGAAGCAAATATCATGTCGGCGATGCTTGCCAAACGGATGGGCGCCAAGAAAGTAATGGTGTTGATCCAGCGCAGAGCATACGTCGATCTGGTGCAAGGCAGCGTGATCGATATTGCGATTTCACCGCAGCAGGCGACCATCTCCGCGCTGCTGAGCCACGTGCGTAAAGCTGATATTGTTGGCGTTTCTTCACTTCGCCGTGGCGTCGCGGAAGCCATTGAAGCCGTCGCACACGGGGATGAAACGACGTCGAGAGTTGTAGGGCGTTCAATTGATGAAATTAAACTTCCGCCCGGAACCATTATTGGCGCCGTTGTACGTGGTAACGATGTCATGATTGCCAACGATAACCTGCGCATTGAGCAGGGCGATCACGTAATTATGTTCCTGACAGATAAAAAGTTTATTACTGACGTCGAGCGACTATTCCAACCAAGTCCTTTCTTCCTGTAATAATTTGGGCGCTAATACAGTGCCCTTTTTATTTCCCTTTATTTTTCATGGTCTAATAAATTTTCCTTTCGGCAATACATAAATGGAAATTGCCTAAACATTTGTTAAACTTATAAACGTCAGCTGCATAGGGAGAATAAAATGAGCATTATTAAAGAGTTTCGCGAATTCGCGATGCGCGGGAATGTTGTCGATTTGGCAGTGGGTGTCATTATTGGTGCGGCATTCGGTAAGATTGTTTCATCACTGGTTGCCGATATCATTATGCCGCCGCTGGGGCTGTTAATTGGTGGAATTGATTTTAAACAGTTTGCTTTAACGCTACGTGATGCACAGGGAGACATCCCTGCCGTGGTCATGCATTACGGTGTATTTATTCAAAATGTATTCGATTTCATTATTGTTGCGTTTGCTATCTTTATGGCAATCAAACTGATCAACAAACTGAACCGTAAAAAAGCTGAAGAGCCGGCAGCACCGCCAGCTCCATCGAAAGAAGAAGTATTGCTAAGTGAAATTCGTGACCTGCTGAAAGAACAGAATAATCGCTCTTAAGCACTCACTGAAACAAGAAGGCCAGTGGTAAAAAAGTTAATTACTTTCTTGCCACTGGCCTCCCAGTTACCCCGATTGCCATGTTTTCCTTTACGTAGATAACTTCCTTTCCCTTTCTTATTTTTCTCAACGCGCTGTCTGAACAGTGGGTCATGCAGAAGCGCCTCAATGGCGTTGTCCTTTATCTGCCCTTTGGTGTGCTGATAACGACTCATAATATCTCCAGTTTGTAGGAATTTACGCCGCGAGTGTAGACCTGGCAGTTCAAGAAATCAACAGCCTGATGTTGTTCCACTGGCGCCTTGCTCAAGAGCTTCAAGAATAGAGCAGTACACGCTGCTGTGTGCCTTGCCGCAGCATGCATCATTCAATCGCTGCAGAGACCGCTGCATCGTCTGAAGTTCAGCAATACGGGCTTCGACTTCTTGCAGTCTTTCCTGGACGATCCCTTTTGATTCCTGACAGGTATGGTGTTCGGGATCAACACGGATCGAAAGCAATTCGCGGATCGACTCCAGAGTGAAACCAAGCTGCCGGGCATAACGAATAAACTTCAAGCGCTGAAGATCGCTTTCTGTATAGAGGCGAAATCCGCCTTCAGTACGCACTTCATGCTCCATCATCTGCTGCTTTTCATAGTAGCGGATAGTATCCGGCGTCACGTCAGCCAGTTTCGCTATTTCACCAATTCGGTACATGCTCTCTCCGCTATTCGTCGTTGATCTTTTTTAGCAACTTATCTGCGTAGTCACCGCGCAAAAACTCGGTGCTGAGTCCAGCCTGCCGAAGTTTAAGTTCCAGTAGCGACAGTCTTCGGCTCACCTCCGGATAACTGGGATCATCTTTGCGGATCCCCGCGAGTATTTCAAGCAGCTGTATTGCCTCTCTGCGTTGCTCGAGCTCAGGAGGAAGGCAACCTGCATTTTTTAATAAACGGTATCCGGCTCGGAGTTCAGGCGGGACATGGGAGTCATCGTCAAGAGTCAGCGGTTCACCCATTCCCGGTAAATCATCAAACTCGCCTTTAGACTGTGCATCAATAATATGGCGCTCTGCCCACTGGTCAAGTAACCACATACAACACTCCAGGGGATGAACAAAAATAGTACAGATATTGTAGATAAGTGGGGATATGACGGATATAAAAAAACCCGCCGAGGCGGGTTTTTTTACGTTACTACAGATTACTCTGCAGCAGCTTCTGTTTTCTCTGAACGATCAACCAGCTCGATGTATGCCATCGGCGCGTTGTCGCCTGCACGGAAACCACACTTCAGAATGCGAGTGTAACCACCGGCGCGGCTCGCAAAACGCGGGCCCAGTTCGTTAAACAGTTTTGCCACGATCTCGTTATCACGAGTACGGGCGAATGCCAGACGACGATTAGCTACGCTATCAGTCTTGGCAAGAGTAATCAGCGGCTCAACTACGCGACGCAGCTCTTTCGCTTTCGGCAGAGTCGTCTTGATGATTTCATGACGAACCAGTGAACCTGCCATATTGCGGAACATAGCCTGGCGATGGCTGCTGTTGCGGTTCAGTTGACGACCACTCTTACGATGGCGCATGACCTTATCCTTCTCAGTAAAACCTTAACCTGTGATCCGGTTACTCGTCAGCGATGCTTGCCGGTGGCCAGTTTTCCAGGCGCATGCCCAGAGACAGTCCACGGGAAGCCAGCACGTCTTTAATCTCGGTAAGAGATTTTTTACCAAGGTTAGGCGTCTTAAGAAGCTCAACCTCAGTACGCTGTACCAGATCACCGATATAGTGGATAGCTTCTGCTTTGAGGCAGTTAGCAGAGCGGACAGTCAATTCCAGATCGTCAACAGGGCGCAGCAGGATCGGATCGAATTCTGGTTTCTCTTCTTTAACTTCCGGCTGACGTACATCACGTAAATCAACGAAAGCTTCCAGTTGTTCAGCCAGAATGGTTGCCGCACGACGAATCGCCTCTTCAGGATCGATTGTGCCGTTGGTTTCCATTTCGATGACCAGCTTGTCCAGGTCGGTACGCTGTTCTACACGCGCTGCTTCAACATTGTAGGCAATACGCTCTACAGGGCTGTAGCATGCGTCGACCAGCAGACGGCCGATTGGGCGCTCATCTTCTTCCGAATGAATTCGGGTAGAAGCCGGCACATAACCACGACCGCGCTGAACTTTGATACGCATGCTAATAGATGCATTCTCATCGGTCAGGTGGCAGATCACGTGCTGTGGCTTGACGATTTCGACATCACCATCATGGGTAATGTCGGCTGCAGTCACAGGGCCAATGCCAGATTTATTCAAGGTAAGAATAACGTCATCTTTACCCTGAACTCTCACCGCCAGCCCTTTCAGGTTGAGCAGGATTTCCAGGATATCTTCCTGAACGCCTTCTTTGGTGCTGTACTCATGTAGTACACCATCAATCTCAACCTCGGTCACCGCGCAACCCGGCATCGATGAGAGCAGAATACGGCGCAGTGCGTTACCCAAAGTATGGCCAAAGCCACGCTCTAAAGGCTCAAGGGTCACCTTGGCGTGCGTCGAACTCACTTGCTCGATATCTACCAGGCGCGGTTTTAGAAACTCTGTCACAGAACCCTGCATTGTGTCCTCTCTTTGGTACTAAGCTTTACTTGGAGTAAAGCTCGACGATCAGGTGTTCGTTAATGTCCGCAGACAGATCAGAACGCTCCGGCTTACGCTTGAACGTACCTTCCATCTTGCCAGCATCAACTTCCAGCCAGGTTGGCTTTTCACGCTGCTCAGCCAGCTCCAGAGCGGCTTTCACGCGAGACTGCTTCTTCGCTTTCTCACGAATGCTAACAACGTCATTCGGACTAACCTGATAAGAAGCGATGTTAACAACACGACCGTTTACCATAATTGCTTTATGGCTGACCAGCTGACGTGCTTCTGCACGAGTGGCACCGAAGCCCATACGGTATACAACGTTGTCCAGACGACCTTCCAGCAGACCCAACAGGTTTTCACCGGTGTTGCCTTTCAGACGTGCTGCTTCTTTGTAGTAGTTACGGAACTGACGCTCCAGCACACCGTAGATACGGCGAACTTTTTGCTTTTCACGCAACTGCACACCATAGTCAGACAGACGCGGTTTACGCGCACCGTGCTGGCCAGGAGCTTGTTCAATTTTACACTTGGTATCGATCGCGCGAACGCCAGACTTAAGGAATAAGTCAGTGCCCTCACGACGGCTCAGCTTGAGCTTAGGACCCAAATATCTTGCCATTTTCTTTCTCCAACAATCCTAGAAACGACAGCGTTATACGCGACGTTTTTTCGGCGGACGACAACCGTTATGAGGGATCGGAGTCACATCAGTAATATTAGTGATGCGGAAACCAGCGGCGTTCAGAGCACGAACAGTAGATTCGCGACCTGGACCCGGTCCTTTGACCATAACTTCCAGATTCTTGATACCGTATTCTTTTACGGCTTCAGCGCAACGCTCTGCTGCAACCTGAGCTGCAAACGGAGTGGATTTGCGAGAACCACGGAAACCGGAACCACCGGCTGTTGCCCAACCCAGTGCGTTACCCTGACGATCAGTAATGGTAACGATGGTGTTGTTAAAAGAAGCATGGATATGAGCCACGCCGTCAGAGACTTGTTTTCTTACACGTTTACGTGCACGAATTGGTGCCTTTGCCATTATTCAATCACCCCGATTATTTCTTGATCGGTTTGCGCGGACCCTTACGGGTACGTGCGTTGGTCTTGGTACGCTGACCGCGAACCGGGAGACCACGACGATGACGCAAACCGCGATAGCAACCAAGATCCATAAGGCGCTTGATGCTCATGCTAACTTCACGGCGCAGATCACCTTCAACGACAAATTTGGCAACTTCGTCACGCAGCGTGTCGATTTGTTCTTCAGACAGCTCACTGATCTTAACATCTTCAGCGATACCCGCGGCAGCCAGAATGGCTTTAGAACGGGTCTTGCCGACGCCGTAGATCGAAGTTAATGCGATCACAGCATGTTTCTGATCAGGAATGTTAATGCCTGCTATACGGGCCACTATGCACTCCTACTATTTAATATGTACGCACCATGCTGAAAAGCCCGTTTTCAGGATACTCAAATGGAAACGCACAGACATACAAAAGATTGGCTGGCTAATCTAGCCAGCTCAACCCAACTTTGCAAGAAAAATATGCGAATAAATCAGCCTTGGCGCTGTTTATGCTTCGGCTCGGCACTGCAAATCACACGGATGACACCATCACGCTTAACGATTTTGCAGTTACGGCATAATTTCTTGACGGAAGCACGAACTTTCATTTTTACTCTCCGTAACTTCTCGGGCGACTGTTAACGGCCGTAGCCTTTCAGATTCGCCTTCTTCAATGCAGACTCGTACTGACTTGACATCATCAGAGTTTGCACTTGAGCCATAAAGTCCATAATCACGACAACAACGATAAGCAGTGAGGTCCCACCGAAGTAGAACGGTACTTTCATTGCATCACGCATGAACTCCGGGATCAGGCAGATAAAGGTAATGTAGAGCGCACCAACCAAAGTCAGGCGGGTCATTACTTTATCGATATACTTCGCCGTTTGCTCTCCCGGACGAATTCCTGGTACAAATGCACCGGACTTCTTCAGGTTATCTGCTGTTTCACGCGGGTTGAAAACCAACGCCGTGTAGAAGAAACAGAAGAATATGATTGCAGACGCATAGAGTAACACATAAAGCGGTTGCCCAGGCTGCAAATACAGCGAAATTGTTGTCAGCCAGTTCCAACCAGTCCCGCCCCCGAACCATGACGCGATGGTCGCCGGGAACAGAATAATACTGGAAGCGAAGATTGCCGGGATTACCCCCGCCATATTCACTTTCAGCGGTAAATGTGTGCTCTGTGCAGCATAGACACGACGACCTTGCTGACGTTTCGCGTAGTTTACCACAATACGGCGTTGACCACGCTCAACAAATACAACAAAGAACGTCACTGCGAATACTAATACTGCAACCAACAGCAACACGAGGAAGTGCAGGTCGCCTTGACGCGCTTGCTCGATAGTATGGGCAATGGCTGGCGGGAGTCCCGCGACAATACCGGCGAAGATAATGATTGAGATACCGTTGCCGATACCACGTTCAGTAATCTGTTCGCCCAACCACATCAGGAACATCGTCCCTGTAACCAGACTTACAACAGCGGTGAAATAGAATGCAAAGCCTGGGTTCATCACCAGGCCCTGCATACCAGGCATATTCGGCAGACCGGTAGCAATACCGATCGACTGGAATATTGCCAGCACCAGAGTACCGTAGCGGGTGTACTGGCTGATCTTACGACGACCAGACTCCCCTTCTTTCTTAATTTCTGCCAGCGTTGGATGAACCACCGTCAGCAGCTGGATAATGATCGACGCCGAAATATACGGCATGATCCCCAGAGCAAAGATAGAAGCACGGCTGAGAGCACCACCAGAGAACATGTTAAACATTTCAATGATGGTGCCTCGCTGTTGCTCAAGCAGTTTGGCAAGTACAGCGGCATCAATACCAGGGATCGGAATGAAAGAGCCAATACGGAACACAATCAGCGCGCCGATTACAAACAGCAGTCTGCGTTTCAGCTCGCCTAAGCCACCTTTGGCACTTTGAAAATCTAATCCCGGTTGTTTAGCCATCTGCTACTTATTCCTCGATTTTACCGCCAGCAGCTTCGATAGCAGCACGAGCGCCTTTAGTAACACGCAGGCCACGAACAGTTACCGGAGTAGTGACTTCACCAGCCAGGATCACTTTCGCGAACTCGATCTGGATACCGATAATGTTAGCTGCTTTCAGCGTGTTCAGGTCTACAACACCGCCTTCAACTTTAGCCAGGTCAGACAGACGAACTTCGGCTGTAATCGCTGCTTTACGTGAAGTGAAGCCGAATTTCGGCAGACGACGGTACAGAGGCATCTGACCACCCTCGAAACCGCGACGTACGCCACCGCCAGAACGAGACTTCTGACCTTTGTGACCACGACCACCGGTTTTACCGAGGCCAGAACCGATACCACGACCCAGGCGGCGAGCCGCTTTTTTAGAGCCTTCGGCCGGAGACAGAGTATTTAAACGCATCTCTTACTCCTCAACTTTAACCATGAAGGAAACCGCGTTGACCATACCACGAACAGCAGGAGTATCCTCGCGTTCTACGGTGTGACCAATACGACGCAGACCCAGGCCAAGCAGCGTTGCCTTGTGTTTCGGCAGACGACCGATTGCACTGCGGGTTTGAGTAATTTTAATAGTCTTTGCCATGGTTTATTTCCCCAGAATTTCTTCAACGGATTTACCACGCTTGGCAGCGACCATTTCCGGAGATTTCATATTTTCCAGGCCATCGATAGTTGCACGAACCACGTTAATCGGGTTAGTGGAACCATACGCTTTAGCCAGAACGTTACGAACTCCAGCGACTTCCAGAACGGCGCGCATTGCACCACCGGCGATGATACCGGTACCTTCGGAAGCCGGCTGCATGAATACACGAGAACCCGTATGAGTACCCTTAACCGGGTGCTGCAGGGTGCCGTGGTTCAGCGCGACGTTAATCATATTGCGACGGGCTTTTTCCATCGCTTTCTGGATCGCTGCTGGAACTTCACGCGCTTTACCGTAACCAAAACCAACGCGACCGTTACCATCACCAACTACAGTCAGAGCTGTGAAGGAGAAAATACGACCACCTTTAACGGTTTTAGATACGCGGTTAACCGCGATCAGCTTTTCCTGCAGTTCGCCAGCTTGTTTTTCGATGTGAGCCATCTTACACCTCTACCTTAGAACTGAAGGCCAGCTTCACGGGCAGCATCTGCCAGTGCCTGGACACGACCATGATATTGGAACCCGGAACGGTCAAAAGAAACATCTTTGATGCCTTTTTCCAGAGCGCGTTCAGCAACAGCTTTACCTACAGCTGCAGCAGCGTCTTTGTTACCGGTGTACTTCAATTGTTCAGCGATAGCTTTTTCTACAGTAGAAGCAGCTACCAGAACTTCAGAACCGTTCGGTGCAATTACCTGTGCGTAAATATGACGCGGGGTACGATGTACCACCAGGCGAGTTGCACCCAGCTCCTGGAGCTTGCGGCGTGCGCGGGTCGCACGACGGATACGAGCAGATTTCTTATCCATAGTGTTACCTTACTTCTTCTTAGCCTCTTTGGTACGCACGACTTCGTCGGCGTAACGAACACCCTTGCCTTTATAAGGCTCAGGACGACGGTAGGCGCGCAGATCTGCTGCAACCTGACCGATCAGCTGTTTATCAGCGCCTTTCAGCACGATTTCAGTCTGAGACGGACATTCTGCAGTGATTCCCGCAGGCAGCTGATGGTCAACTGGGTGAGAGAAACCTAAAGCCAGGTTTACTACATTCCCTTTAACCGCTGCACGATAACCTACACCAACCAGCTGAAGCTTCTTAGTGAAGCCTTCGGTAACACCGACAACCATTGCATTCAGCAGGGCACGCGCGGTACCAGCCTGAGCCCATCCATCTGCGTAACCATCACGCGGACCGAAGGTCAGTGCATTATCTGCATGATTTACTGCAACAGCATCGTTGAGAGTACGAGTCAGCTCGCCGTTTTTACCTTTGATCGTAATAACCTGACCGTTGATTTTTACATCAACGCCGGCAGGAATAACGACCGGTGCTTTAGCAACACGAGACATTTTTTCCTCCGATTAGGCTACGTAGCAGATAATTTCGCCACCAAGACCAGCCTGGCGCGCTGCACGATCAGTCATAACACCTTTAGAGGTAGAAACAACTGCGATACCCATGCCAGCCATAACTTTCGGCAGCTCGTCTTTACGCTTATAAATGCGCAGACCTGGGCGACTGACACGCTGAATGCTTTCTACAACAGCTTTACCCTGGAAATACTTGAGAGTAAGTTCCAGTTCCGGCTTGGTGTCGCCTTCAACTTTAAAATCTTCAATAAAACCTTCTTCCTTCAGCACGTTGGCAATTGCCACTTTCAGCTTGGAGGAAGGCATGGTGACCGCAGCTTTATTCGCGGCCTGACCGTTACGGATACGGGTCAGCATATCCGCGATCGGATCTTGCATGCTCATCTGTCTTTACTCCCGTGATTCAATTGGTAATTACCAGCTAGCCTTTTTCAAGCCTGGTACTTCACCGCGCATGGCGGCTTCACGCAGTTTGATACGGCTCAACCCGAACTTGCCCACATAGCCATGCGGACGACCTGTTTGACGGCAGCGGTTACGCTGACGGGACGGGCTGGAATCACGCGGCAGAGACTGCAGCTTGAGAACTGCGTTCCAACGATCTTCGTCGGTCGCGTTCACATCAGAGATAATAGCTTTCAGTTCAGCGCGTTTTGCGAAGTACTTATCAGCTAAAGCTACGCGCTTTACTTCGCGTGCTTTCATTGATTGCTTAGCCATTCAGTAACCCTACCTTACTTGCGGAACGGGAAGTCAAAGGCAGCCAGCAGAGCACGGCCTTCTTCATCAGATTTCGCAGTAGTGGTAATGGTAATATCCAAACCACGCACGCGGTCGACTTTATCGTAGTCGATTTCTGGGAAGATGATCTGCTCACGGACACCCATGCTGTAGTTACCACGACCGTCGAAAGACTTAGCGGACAAGCCACGGAAGTCACGGATACGTGGAACAGCAATAGTGATCAGGCGCTCAAAGAACTCCCACATGCGTTCGCCACGCAGAGTTACTTTACAGCCGATCGGATAGCCCTGACGGATTTTGAAGCCTGCAACTGATTTGCGTGCTTTGGTGATCAGCGGTTTTTGACCGGAGATTGCTGTCAGGTCAGCTGCTGCGTTATCCAGCAGTTTCTTGTCAGCGATCGCTTCACCAACACCCATGTTCAGGGTGATCTTCTCGACCCGAGGGACTTGCATGACAGAATTGTAGTTAAACTCAGTCATGAGTTTAGCGACTACTTCGTCTTTGTAGTAATCATGCAGTTTCGCCATCGTACTACTCCAAATTACTTGATAGTTTCGCTGTTAGATTTGAAGAAACGGACTTTTTTGCCGTCTTCGAATCTAAAGCCTACACGGTCAGCCTTGCCGGTTGCCGCGTTGAAGATAGCAAGGTTAGAGATCTGAATAGCTGCTTCTTTCTCTACGATGCCGCCTGGTTGGTTCAGGGCCGGAACCGGCTTCTGATGTTTCTTAACCAGGTTGATACCTTCAACAATGACCTTGCCGGAAGACAGGACATTCTTAACTTTACCGCGTTTACCTTTATCTTTACCGGTTAACACGATAACTTCGTCATCACGACGGATCTTCGCTGCCATGATTCGCTCCTTAGAGTACTTCTGGTGCCAGAGAGATAATTTTCATGAACTTCTCGTTACGAAGTTCACGAGTTACCGGCCCAAAAATACGCGTACCGATAGGTTGCTCGCTGTTATTGTTTAAAATAACGCATGCATTACCATCGAAGCGAATGACAGAACCGTCCGGGCGACGAACACCCTTCTTGGTGCGCACCACTACCGCCTTCAGCACATCACCTTTTTTGACCTTACCACGCGGAATTGCTTCCTTGATGGTGATCTTGATGATATCGCCGACGCCTGCGTAGCGACGGTGCGAGCCACCCAGAACCTTGATACACATTACGCGACGTGCACCGGAGTTGTCGGCGACGTTCAGCATAGTCTGTTCTTGGATCATTTTAGTGCTCCGCTAATGTCAACTACTACTGAGACCCGAAAATCAGGTCGTTAAAAAAGCCCCATATCGGGGGCGCGGCATTATAACACCGCTTCAACGATATGGGTAGAAAAAATAAACGGCTCATCGCTGAGCCGTTTATTCGTTGAGAATGCCTACTGTATTACAGAACGGCTTTCTCTACAACGCGAACCAGCGTCCAGGACTTAGTCTTGGACAGCGGACGGCATTCGCGGATTTCAACCACGTCACCAGTACCGCATTCGTTGTTCTCGTCATGTACGTGCAGTTTGGTCGTACGCTTAATGAATTTACCGTAGATCGGGTGTTTCACAAAACGTTCGATAGCAACAACGATGGATTTCTCCATTTTATCGCTAACAACGCGACCTTGCAGAGTACGGATTTTATCGGTCATTACGCACCCGCCTTCTCAGTCAGTAAAGTCTTAACGCGTGCGACGTCACGACGCACTTGCTTCAACAGGTGAGACTGTTGCAGCTGGCCACTTGCAGCCTGCATACGCAGGTTGAACTGCTCACGCAGCAGATTCAGCAGCTCGGTGTTCAGCTCTTCAACACTCTTCTCACGCAGCTCTTTTGCTTTCATTACATCACCGTCTTAGTTACAAAGGTGGTTTTAATCGGCAGTTTCGCTGCTGCCAGCTTGAATGCTTCACGGGCCAGCTCTTCCGGTACGCCGTCCATTTCATACAGGACTTTACCCGGCTGAATCAAGGCAACCCAATACTCCACGTTACCTTTACCTTTACCCATACGCACTGCCAGCGGCTTTTCAGTGATCGGTTTGTCCGGGAATACACGGATCCAGATCTTACCTTGACGCTTAACTGCACGGGTCATAGCACGACGTGCTGCTTCGATCTGACGGGCAGTCAGACGACCACGGCCAACAGCTTTCAGACCGAAGCTGCCGAAGCTAACATCCGCGCCAGCAGCCAGACCGCGGTTACGGCCTTTGTGCATTTTACGGAATTTTGTACGCTTTGGTTGTAACATCAGCGACGCTCCTTATTTACGGCCTTTACGCTGCTGCTTTTTAGGTTGCGCAGCCGGTTTTTCCGGTTGTTCAACAGCAGCCATACCACCCAGGATCTCGCCTTTGAAGATCCACACTTTAACGCCGATTACACCGTAAGTGGTGTGCGCTTCAGAGGTGTTGTAGTCGATGTCAGCACGCAGAGTGTGCAGAGGTACGCGACCTTCGCGGTACCATTCGGTACGTGCGATTTCCGCGCCGCCCAGACGGCCGCTAACTTCAACTTTGATACCTTTAGCGCCCAGACGCATTGCGTTCTGTACAGCACGCTTCATAGCACGACGGAACATAACACGACGTTCCAGCTGAGAAGTGATGCTGTCAGCAACCAATTTTGCGTCCAGTTCAGGCTTACGCACTTCGGCGATATTGATCTGAGCAGGAACGCCAGCAATATCCGCTACGACTTTGCGCAGTTTTTCTACGTCTTCGCCTTTCTTACCGATAACGATACCCGGGCGAGCGGTGTGAATGGTCACACGGATGCTCTTAGCCGGACGCTCGATAACGATACGAGATACAGACGCTTTAGCCAGTTCCTTAGTCAGGTACTGACGTACTTTAAAATCGCTGTCCAGGTTGTCAGCGAATTCTTTGGTGTTCGCAAACCAGGTTGAGTTCCATGGTTTTACAATACCCAGGCGAATACCATTAGGATGTACTTTCTGACCCATTGCTAGTCTCCAGAGTCTCAGCGATCGGACACAACCACAGTAATGTGGCTGGTGCGCTTCAGGATGCGATCTGCACGACCTTTTGCACGCGGCATAATGCGCTTCATGCTCGGGCCTTCGTCTACGAAAATTTTCGTAACTTTCAGATCGTCAATGTCAGCGCCATCGTTGTGTTCAGCGTTAGCAATGGCAGATTCCAGGACTTTCTTGACCAGTACAGCCGCTTTCTTATTGGTGTAGGTCAGAATATCCAGAGCCTGCGACACTTTCTTACCGCGAATCAGGTCTGCAACAAGGCGAACCTTCTGAGCAGAAGAACGAGCATGGCGATGTTGAGCTAAAGTTTCCATCTCTTCCTCCTACCTTATTTCTTCTTCGCTTTTTTATCAGCAGCGTGGCCGCGATAAGTACGAGTCGGTGCGAATTCACCCAGTTTGTGACCGACCATTTCGTCGGAAACAAATACCGGAACGTGCTGACGACCATTATGGACAGCGATGGTCAAACCGATCATGTTAGGAAAGATCGTTGAACGACGGGACCAAGTGCGCAGGGGCTTCTTGTCTCCGCTTTCCACCGCTTTCTCTACCTTCTTCAGCAAGTGCAGGTCAATAAAAGGACCTTTCTTGAGAGAACGTGGCATGGCTTATCCTCTAAAATTATTTGCTACGGCGACGTACGATGAATTTATCAGTACGCTTGTTGCTGCGGGTCTTCTTACCTTTGGTCTGAACGCCCCACGGAGTTACCGGGTGCTTACCAAAGTTACGACCTTCACCACCACCATGTGGGTGGTCGACTGGGTTCATCGCAGTACCGCGAACGGTAGGACGAACACCACGCCAGCGTGCAGCACCTGCTTTACCCAGAACGCGCAGCATATGCTCAGCATTGCCAACTTCGCCCAGAGTTGCACGGCAGTCTGCTTCGACTTTACGCATTTCACCAGAACGCAGACGCAGGGTGACATAAGCACCATCACGAGCAACGATCTGAACGTAAGTACCAGCGGAACGTGCCAGCTGACCGCCTTTACCTGGTTTCATTTCTACGTTATGAACGGTAGAACCAACCGGGATATTGCGCATCGGCAGGGTGTTACCTGCTTTGATTGCAGCATCAACGCCAGACTGAATCTGGTCGCCAGCTTTCAGGCCTTTAGGGGCCAGGATGTAACGGCGTTCACCGTCTTTGTACAGAACCAGCGCGATGTTCGCGGAGCGGTTCGGATCGTACTCAAGACGTTCAACAACTGCCGGGATACCGTCTTTGTTGCGTTTGAAGTCAACAATACGATAAGCCTGCTTGTGACCACCACCGATGTGACGAGTGGTGATGCGGCCATTGTTGTTACGACCACCGGATTTGCTGTTTTTTTCAACCAGCGGAGCAAAAGGTTTGCCCTTGTGCAGCTCTGGGTTGACCACTTTAACAACGTGGCGACGACCCGGAGATGTCGGTTTACATTTAACAACTGCCATTGTATTACTCCTCCGACTTACTCAGCGCCGCCGACGAAGTCCAGATTCTGGCCTTCCTTCAGGGTGACGTAAGCTTTTTTCCAGTCGCTACGACGACCGATACGCTGTCCGTGACGTTTAACTTTCCCTTTAACTACCAGGGTGTTAACGACTTCGACTTCGACTTCAAACAGTTTCTGCACAGCAGCTTTGATTTCTGCTTTGGTCGCGTCTTTAGCAACTTTGAGAACGATGGTGTTAGTTTTTTCCATCGCAGTAGACGCTTTTTCAGAAACGTGCGGTGCGCGCAGCACTTTCAGCAGACGTTCTTCACGAATCATGCCAGCATCTCCTCAACTTGCTTAACAGCATCAGCAGTCATTACGACTTTGTCGAAGGCGATCAGGCTAACCGGGTCGATACCAGTTGCATCGCGTACGTCAACCTTGTGCAGGTTGCGCGCAGCCAGGAACAGGTTTTCGTCCAGCTCACCGGTGATGATCAGCACATCTTCCAGAGCCATGTCTTTCAGTTTCTGTGCCAGCAGCTTAGTTTTAGGCGCTTCTACAGAGAATGATTCGACAACGATCAGACGATCCTGACGTACCAGTTCGGACAGAATGCTTTTCAGCGCGCCGCGGTACATCTTTTTGTTAACTTTTTGACTGTGGTCCTGTGGACGAGCAGCGAAGGTCACGCCACCTGAACGCCAGATCGGGCTCTTGATAGAACCTGAACGCGCACGGCCGGTACCTTTCTGGCGCCACGGCTTTTTGCCTGAACCAGTTACTTCAGCACGAGTCTTCTGAGCACGAGTACCCTGACGAGCACCAGCTGCATAAGCAACAACAACCTGGTGAACCAGCGCTTCGTTGAAATCACGACCGAAGGTAGTTTCGGAAACAGTCAGCGCGCTCTGCGCGTCTTTCAATACTAATTCCATTGCTATCCCCTTACGCCTTCACAGCTGGTTTAACGATCAGGTCGCAACCGGTCGCACCCGGAACACCACCTTTAACCAGCAGCAGGTTGCGCTCAGCGTCAACACGTACTACGTCCAGGCTCTGAACGGTTACACGTTCGTTGCCCAGCTGACCTGCCATTTTCTTGCCTTTGAACACTTTGCCCGGAGTCTGGTTCTGACCGATAGAACCCGGAACGCGGTGAGACAAGGAGTTACCGTGAGTAGCGTCCTGGGTACGGAAGTTCCAGCGCTTAACGGTACCAGCGAAACCTTTACCTTTAGAGGTACCGGTTACGTCAACTTTTTTAACGTCAGCAAACAGTTCAACGCTAATGTTCTGACCAACGGTGTATTCTTCACCATCTGCCAGACGGAACTCCCACAGGCCGCGGCCAGCTTCTACGCCAGCTTTAGCAAAGTGGCCAGCTTCCGGCTTAGTTACGCGGTTAGCTTTTTTAGCACCGGTGGTAACCTGAACAGCGCGATAGCCATCGTTAGCCAGATCTTTAACCTGAGTAACGCGGTTTGCTTCAACTTCGATAACGGTTACTGGGATAGATACGCCATCTTCAGTGAAGATGCGGGTCATACCCACTTTTTTACCGACTAAACCAATCATTGTATCAACCTCTCAATCGCTCGATGACCTGATTAACCCAGGCTGATCTGCACGTCTACACCGGCAGCCAGGTCCAGACGCATCAGAGCATCAACGGTTTTTTCAGTTGGCTCAACGATGTCAACCAGACGCTTGTGAGTACGGATCTCGTACTGATCACGCGCGTCTTTGTTGACGTGCGGGGAGATCAGAACGGTGAAACGCTCTTTGCGGGTCGGCAGCGGGATCGGACCACGAACCTGCGCACCAGTGCGCTTGGCAGTCTCGACGATTTCCGCGGTTGATTGATCGATCAGACGATGATCAAACGCTTTCAAACGGATACGGATTCTTTGGTTCTGCATGAGACCAGAGCTCCAATTATTTTATAGACGAAATAGTTACTCCTCAAACCCATTACGATTGATGGGAGAGTGTAACCGTTCTTACAGAGTTCCCCGATTGGGAACATTGTCTGGTATTGCTTTCGCAGTACCGGTGGCTCATATCGAACCGCTGTCAATATTAGACAAGCCCGCGCATTATACGTAAATCTCAGTCTTAAGCAAGTGCCGCGTAGAAATTAATCACTCGTTCACAAATGCGGCGCTCCTTCCACTCTGATTGTATGTCCTGCGGTGCAACGCGTTTTCCGTGGAAGAGAGCATCCATAACCCAGATCCCGGGCTTGTAGGGCCGCCGGGTTTACCTGAAGGTAAACGCTTTACCAGATAAGGCTTGCCCATGTACATCGACCTCCCCTTTCTGTTGATTTATGTTTCGCTATCAGGACTGCTCTTAGTCCACGACCTACGTACCGGGTTGCTGCCCGACAAATTTACCTGCCCTCTTTTGTGGGGCGGTCTTATTTATCATCAATGCTGCAGACCTGCACAGTTATCCGACGCGCTTTGGGGTGCTGTAGCGGGTTATGGGGTATTTGCTTTGTTCTACTGGGGATATCGTTTGATATGCCGACAGGAAGGGTTAGGCTTTGGCGATGTCAAATTTCTTGCCGCACTAGGCGCATGGCATCGCTGGGAATCATTACCACTTTTGGTTTTACTTGCCGCGGGTATGGCATGTTGCCTCACCGGGATTTCCTGCGTCCGTTACGGGAAACAGGTACTAAAAAACCCGCTGCCATTTGGGCCATATCTGGCGGCTGCGGGTTTTGTTATTGGCCTGGTAAGTATGATACTGGGTGGTTAGTCACTGACTTTAATTTGCGATTGCAGATAATTTTGTAAGCCAAGTTTTGCAATCAGGTCCAGCTCGGTTTCGAGCCAGTCAATATGCCCTTCTTCTTCAGTCAGGATCTCAATCATCATATCCCGGCTGACATAATCATGAACGCTATCGGCATAGGCAATGGCTTCACGCAAGTCTTTAGCACCATCGAGTTCGAGTCGAAGATCGGATTGCAGCATCTCTTCAACGTCTTCGCCAATACCCAACTTGCCAAGATCCTGCAAGTTCGGGATCCCTTCTAAGAATAAAATACGCTCGATATATTTATCAGCGTGTTTCATCTCATCGATAGATTCATGGTACTCAACATCATTGAGGCGAGTCAGTCCCCAGTTTTTAAACATACGAGCATGGAGAAAATACTGGTTGATCGCGACAAGCTCATTTCCCAATAGTTTATTGAGATAATTTATGATTTTAACATCACCTTTCATTTTATAGTCCCTCCGCTTCCACTCTTAGAGCGTAGATGGGGCTACAGGGATGTCAAAAAAAAGAGTGTGACTTAGGCGATCTCTTTAAATTCTGGCATTTGTGTTAATTCATCCTGCATGACCTCGCGGGCAGCACGAATGCATTTACCACATTGATTTCCTACAGGAATAAATTTACGTAATTGCTGAAAGGACTGAGGATGAAACTGGCGAACAGCCTGACGTATTTTTTTATCACTTATCGCATTACACAAACAAACGTACATGATCGCTCCCGTTCAATTTCTGCGCAAAGTGTAAATGAGAATAGTTATGATTACAATAGCACAACGCGATTTACGCGGCGGGAGAATGAATAAAAAATGCGAATAAATATGACAACGACTAAATTGCAGGTAGCAAAAAGGGCGCCGAAGCGCCCTTTTTAAGCTCAAAGCTAATTAATCAATAATTAGCTCATTACTTTAGCAACAACGCCCGCACCAACAGTACGGCCGCCTTCACGGATTGCGAAACGCAGACCGTCGTCCATCGCGATCGGGTGGATCAGGGTAACAACCATTTTGATGTTGTCGCCCGGCATTACCATCTCTACGCCTTCCGGCAGTTCGATGGTACCAGTCACGTCAGTAGTACGGAAGTAGAACTGCGGACGGTAGCCTTTGAAGAACGGAGTATGACGGCCGCCTTCGTCTTTGGACAGAATGTACACTTCAGATTCGAACTTGGTGTGCGGCTTGATAGAGCCCGGCTTAGCCAGTACCTGACCACGTTCGATTTCTTCACGTTTGATACCACGCAGCAGAACACCAACGTTCTCACCAGCACGGCCTTCGTCCAGCAGTTTGCGGAACATTTCAACGCCAGTACAGGTAGACTTAGCAGTCTCTTTGATACCAACGATTTCAACTTCTTCACCAACTTTGATGATACCGCGCTCTACACGACCGGTAACAACGGTACCACGACCGGAGATGGAGAATACGTCTTCGATAGGCAGCAGGAACGGCTTGTCAATCGCACGCTCTGGTTCTGGGATGTAAGAATCCAGGAAGCCAGCCAGTTCGATGATTTTCGCTTCCCACTCTGCTTCGCCTTCCAGCGCTTTCAGAGCAGAACCACGAACGATCGGAGTGTCGTCGCCCGGGAAATCGTACTGAGACAGAAGTTCACGAACTTCCATTTCTACCAGTTCCAGCAGCTCTTCGTCATCAACCATGTCGCATTTGTTCAGGAACACGATGATGTACGGAACGCCTACCTGACGACCCAGCAGGATGTGCTCACGAGTCTGCGGCATCGGGCCGTCAGTCGCAGCAACAACCAGGATCGCGCCGTCCATCTGCGCAGCACCGGTGATCATGTTTTTAACATAGTCGGCGTGGCCCGGGCAGTCTACGTGTGCGTAGTGGCGAGTCGGGGTGTCATATTCAACGTGAGAAGTGTTGATGGTGATACCACGAGCTTTTTCTTCCGGCGCGTTATCGATCTGGTCGAATGCACGAGCAGCACCGCCGTAGGTTTTAGCCAG
>NZ_JAOWHJ010000068.1:28979-78084 GCF_030332695.1 Citrobacter sp. Cpo089
TGGAGGCGCATTATAGGGAGTTTCCTGCGGCCCGCAACCCTTAAATGACAGAAAAATGACTGACTGCTGCATTCCACAGCAAAACCCCGCCTTATACCCATTTACGCACAGAGTTATCCACAATCGTAAGGAAATTATCTGTAAGCGTCCCTAAAAAGGGAGAGAATCGGTATGAAAACCTCTATATAGAAAGAAATTCACTCTACGCTATATAAAGAAGAAGGACTGACAACTTAAGCGCCATAATCCCTACCACCTTTGAATTACGCACCCCATCAGGCAATAATACCCGTACAAACCGTGATTTCAGGACCGTGATGAGATACTCCCTGCAACGTACTGCTATACGTAAACGCCCGATGAAGCTTGGCACCACCGTGATCCTCATGGTTAGTGCAGTACTCTTCTCCGTGCTGCTTGTCGTTCATCTGATTTATTTCTCGCAGATCAGCAACATGACGCGCGATGCATTAGCGAGTAAAGCGCTTGCGGTCGCGCGAACGCTAGCCAACTCTCCGGAGATCCGCCAGGGACTAATGAAAAAGCCCGAGGAAAGCGGCATTCAGGCGATTGCCCAGGCGGTGAATAAGAGCAACGACTTTTTGTTCATCGTCGTCACTGATATGCAAAGCATTCGTTACTCCCATCCCGAAGCGCAGAGAATCGGTCAGCCATTTAAAGGCGATGACATATTGCTGGCCCTGCAGGGTAAAGAGAATGTCGCCATTAATCGCGGATTCCTGGCTAAAGCTCTACGTGTATTTACTCCTATCTATGACGAACATCACCGGCAGATTGGCGTCGTGTCGATCGGCCTTGAGCTAAGCCGGGTGACTGAGCAGATCAATAACAGCCGCGGCAGCATCATCTGGTCCATCTTATTTGGCGTGCTGGTTGGACTGCTCGGTACATGGGTATTTGTCAAAGTTCTCAAGCGCATTCTGTTTGGTCTGGAGCCTTATGAAATCTCCAATCTGTTCGAACAACGCCAGGCGATGCTGCACTCTATAAAGGAAGGTGTCATTGCCGTTGACGAATGCGGTGAGGTGACGCTGATTAACCAAGCGGCGCAGGAGCTGCTGGATTATCACAAATCACAAGATGATGCCCAGCTCTCCACACTCAGCCATGCGTGGTCACAGGTGGTCGATTTTTCACAGGTACTACATGACGGAACGCCGCGCCGCGATGAAGAGATCATGGTGAAGGATCGGCTACTCTTAATTAACACGGTCCCGGTACTCAGCAACGGTAAAATCATCGGTGCCATTTCAACCTTCAGAGATAAGACTGAAGTCCGAAAACTAATGCAACGTCTGGATGGTATGGTCAACTATGCCGACGCACTTCGTGAACGATCCCACGAATTCATGAATAAATTGCACGTGATTCTGGGATTATTGCATCTGAAAAGTTATAAGCAGCTTGAAAATTACATCCTGAAGACAGCAAACAATTATCAGGAAGAAATTGGCTCGCTGTTAGGAAAAATAAAATCACCGGTGATCGCAGGATTTTTACTCAGTAAGATTAATCGCACATCTGATTTAGGCCATAGTCTGGTCATTAGCAATGAAAGCCAGTTACCGGAAAATAGCAACGAAGATCAGGTGGCGGTGCTGATTACCGTTCTGGGGAATCTGATTGAAAACGCCCTGGAAGCGCTAGGTCAAGAACCTGGTGGTGAGATCAGCGTATCCTTGCATTATCGACACGGCTGGTTGCATTGCGAAGTGAATGACGATGGTCCGGGGATTGCCCCCGAAAACATTGAGCACATCTTTGAGAAGGGCGTTTCGTCAAAAGGAACCGAACGGGGCGTAGGTTTAGCGCTTGTTAAACAACAGGTTGAAAACGTTGGCGGCAATATATCCGTCGAGTCTGAACCTGGGATCTTCACCCAATTTTTTGTACAGTTACCGTGGAATGGTGAGAGGGCCAGCAGATGATCAATGTCTTAATTGTCGATGACGATGCAATGGTAGCGGAATTAAACCGCCGTTATGTCGCGCAACTCTCCGGTTTTCACTGCTGCGGCACAGCCTCCACGCTGGAGAAAGCAAAAGAGATAATCTTTCATAGCGGTCATCATATTGATCTGATTTTGCTAGATATTTATATGCAAAAAGAAAACGGTCTGGACCTGCTACCGGTTCTGCACAGCGAAGGTTGCAAGTGTGATGTCATCGTCATCTCTTCCGCCGCTGATGCCACCACCATCAAAGATTCACTTCACTACGGTGTTGTTGACTACCTGATCAAACCTTTCCAGGCTTCCCGATTTGAAGAGGCGCTCACCGGCTGGCTGCACAAGAAAAATGAGATGGACAAGCATCAGTATTATGAACAGTCTGAGCTTGACCAGCTGATTCACGGCAGCTCTTCCAATGAACAGGAAGCACGGCGCTTACCCAAAGGGTTAACGCCACAAACGTTACGCACGCTGTGTCAGTGGATTGATGAGCACCAGGATCAAGAGTTCTCCACAGATGAGCTGGCCAACGAGGTCAATATCTCGCGCGTCTCTTGCCGTAAATACCTTATCTGGCTCGTCAATTGTCACATCTTATTTACCAGCATCCATTATGGCGTGACCGGCAGACCTGTTTATCGTTATCGCGTGCAGGCTGAACACTACTCATTGCTTAAACAATATTGCCAATAAATACACTTGGGATTATTTGTTATTTGAAAGTAACAATTATTAAAATAATGAAAAATCCCAATTTCACCAGCTGGAACTGTAAAATTATAAATTTGCGTTAGATCAAATATATTTGTATCCGACATGTTAAATGCATTATTTTAATATTGACAAACATCACACTGTTTTTAATTTCAAAATCGCTAACAAAAGTTAATTAAGTATTATCTAACTCGCAGAGTGTGTATTTTTACCCATAAAGGATTAGTCTGAAATTAACCAGACATACAAAATCTAGACTGGTAGCAATGGAGACCATGCTACGTACCATGGACACCGTACATTTTTGTGAGCAAATAAAAGTATCCGCACGCCGACCTCATCACATTATGAGATGGCGTGACTGCGATCACATAAATAATCTACTCACCCATTCTGTCGGTGGTTCACGTAATAGCGGAAAACGCAAAACAGATAAATTACAGCGTCAACCGCAGCTTTCCATGTTCAGCTCTGCTTCCCATCGCCTGAGGATTCTCTCCTCTGATCAAAGCCACAGAAAAAACCAAATATCGCCATAACTTTAAAAAAACATTCTAGCAAGACATTTGAACATTAATCGCAAATACGGATATATCGAATACTGACCATTTTTTGATGCTTATTCTGGCAAAAAAGAATGTGGCACAGATCCATTTTTCAAAAATTGACTGGGTTTTTCGCGAGGGTAAATAAAATGTTATTTAGTATACAACTTCTCATAATATTAATATGTTTGTTTTATGGTGCCAGAAAGGGCGGTATCGCGCTGGGTTTATTAGGCGGTATCGGCCTGGTCATTCTGGTTTTCGTTTTCCATCTCCAGCCGGGTAAACCACCTGTAGATGTAATGCTGGTTATTATTGCCGTGGTGGCCGCATCGGCAACCTTGCAAGCCTCCGGCGGCCTTGACGTTATGCTGCAAATCGCTGAAAAGCTGCTGCGCCGTAACCCAAAATACGTTTCCATCGTCGCACCTTTCGTTACCTGCACCCTGACGATTCTCTGCGGTACAGGGCACGTGGTATACACCATCCTGCCAATCATTTATGACGTTGCCATTAAGAACAATATTCGCCCGGAACGTCCGATGGCGGCGAGTTCTATCGGCGCGCAGATGGGGATTATCGCCAGCCCGGTTTCTGTAGCTGTTGTGTCACTGGTGGCAATGCTGGGTAACGTAACGTTTGAAGGCAAGCATCTCGAATTCCTCGACCTGCTCAGCATCACCATCCCGTCTACCCTGTTGGGTATCCTGGCGATCGGTATCTTCAGCTGGTTCCGTGGTAAGGATCTGGATAAAGATGAAGAGTTCCAGAAGTTCATTTCCGTACCTGAAAACCACAACTATGTGTATGGCGATACCGCCACGCTGTTAGACAAAAAGCTGCCGAAAAGCAACTGGCTGGCCATGTGGATCTTCCTGGCCGCTATCGCCGTTGTTGCCGTGCTTGGCGCGTTCTCTGAGCTGCGTCCTACCTTTAGCGGCAAACCGCTGTCAATGGTGCTGGTTATCCAGATGTTCATGCTGCTGACTGGTGCGCTGATTATTATCCTGACGAAGACCAATCCCGCTTCAATATCTAAAAACGAAGTCTTCCGTTCCGGTATGATCGCGATTGTGGCGGTGTACGGTATTGCCTGGATGGCCGAAACAATGTTCGGCGCGCACATGACAGAAATCGAAGGTGTGCTGGGCAATATGGTGAAAGAGTATCCGTGGGCCTATGCAATTGTTCTGCTGCTGGTATCCAAATTTGTAAACTCCCAGGCAGCGGCGCTGGCAGCGATTGTTCCGGTCGCGCTGGCAATCGGAGTTGATCCCGCGTACATCGTGGCTTCTGCTCCGGCATGTTACGGTTACTACATTCTACCGACCTACCCGAGCGATCTGGCTGCTATCCAGTTTGACCGTTCCGGCACCACCCACATCGGCCGCTTCGTTATCAACCACAGCTTCATTCTGCCTGGCTTGATCGGCGTAAGCGTATCCTGTGTCTTTGGTTGGATCTTCGCCGCAATGTACGGTTTCCTGTAATCACAGTTCGCGTGCCGTCCACGTTGGTACGGCACGCCACCATGAAGACACAGAGAATTTTAAAATTCCTGAGAAAAATGAAAAGGCTGGAAGCAAATGTCAAAAGTTGAATTCACTTACCAGGCGGCTTTCCCACTGGGGGAAGACAAAACTGAGTACTACCTGCTGACATCCGAACACGTCAGCGTCGGCGAGTTTGAAGGCGAAACAATCCTGAAAGTAGCCCCTGAAGCACTTACGCTACTGGCCCAGCAAGCCTTCCACGATGCCTCCTTCATGCTCCGCCCAGAACACCAACAGCAAGTCGCCTCAATTCTCCATGATCCCGAAGCCAGCGAAAACGATAAGTACGTGGCACTGCAGTTCCTGAGAAACTCCGAAATCGCCGCCAAAGGCGTGTTGCCAACCTGCCAGGACACCGGTACGGCAATCATCATGGGTAAAAAAGGTCAGCGTGTTTGGACCGGCGGCGGCGATGAAGCGGCGCTCTCCAAAGGCGTATTTAATACCTATATCGAAGATAACCTGCGCTACTCGCAAAACGCGGCGCTGGATATGTACAAAGAAGTGAATACCGGCACCAACCTGCCCGCACAGATCGATCTGTACAGCGTGGACGGTGACGAATACAAATTCCTGTGCGTGGCCAAAGGCGGCGGCTCAGCCAACAAAACCTATCTGTATCAGGAAACCAAAGCGCTGCTGACTCCCGGCAAACTGAAAAACTTCCTGGTTGAGAAAATGCGTACGCTGGGTACCGCAGCTTGCCCGCCGTACCACATCGCATTCGTCATTGGCGGCACGTCAGCGGAAAGCACCCTTAAAACGGTGAAGCTGGCCAGCACACACTACTATGACGCGCTGCCGACTGAAGGCAATGCTCACGGCCAGGCGTTCCGCGATCTGCAACTGGAACAGGAACTACTGGAAGAAGCGCAAAAACTCGGCCTTGGCGCTCAGTTTGGCGGAAAATACTTCGCACACGATATCCGCGTGATCCGCCTGCCTCGCCACGGCGCGTCCTGCCCGGTTGGTATGGGCGTTTCTTGCTCCGCAGACCGTAACATCAAGGCCAAGATCAACCGCGAAGGGATCTGGATTGAAAAACTGGAACATAACCCAGGTCAGTACATTCCAGAATCTCTGCGCCAGGCGGGCGAAGGCGAAGTGGTTAAAGTTGACCTTAACCGCCCAATGAAAGAGATCCTCGCCCAGCTCTCTCAGTACCCGGTTTCTACTCGTCTGTCACTGAGCGGTACTATCATTGTTGGTCGTGACATTGCCCACGCGAAGTTAAAAGAACGTATTGAGTCCGGCGAAGGTCTGCCGCAGTACGTGAAAGATCATCCGATCTACTACGCGGGTCCGGCCAAAACGCCTGCAGGCTACCCGTCCGGTTCTTTAGGTCCAACCACCGCGGGTCGTATGGACTCCTACGTTGACCTGTTGCAGTCTCACGGCGGCAGCATGATCATGCTGGCAAAAGGTAACCGTAGCCAGCAGGTGACTGACGCCTGCCACAAACACGGCGGCTTCTACTTGGGCAGCATCGGTGGACCGGCAGCGGTACTGGCGCAGCAGAGCATTAAGCATCTGGAATGCGTGGAATACCCGGAGCTGGGAATGGAAGCTATCTGGAAAATCGAAGTAGAAGATTTCCCGGCTTTCATCCTGGTCGATGACAAAGGCAACGATTTCTTCCAGCAAATCGTCAGCAAACAATGCGCTAACTGCGCGAAGTAACCCATTCGGCCCGGCACTGGACTGGCACTAAATTTTTGGCGTCAGTCCAGCGATCCCCCCGGGCCAACTTTATCCCCCCATTTACTGGTATTGAATTTTTGCCGTTCACAGGGAATAGTGACCTTTTCCATTACGTGTGAATTCGCAATGCTCCGCACTCTGAACCCCACAATCTTGCGCACTGGCGCATTGATCCTGGCGCTGATTCTTATCTACACCGGTATCTCTGCCTCTGAGAAAATCACCTGGCTGATGGAAGTCACGCCAGTCATTATTGTCGTCCCGCTGTTGCTGGCTACCATGAAGCAGTACCCATTGACGCCGCTGCTTTATACGTTGATTTTCTTGCACGCCATCATTCTGATGGTAGGTGGGATGTATACCTACGCCAAAGTTCCCATTGGTTTTCAGGTTCAGGAATGGCTGGATCTCAGCCGTAACCCCTATGACAAGCTGGGCCATTTCTTCCAGGGGCTGGTACCAGCCCTGACGGCAAGAGAGATTTTAGTGCGCGGCAATATTGTCCGTGGTCGTAAGATGCTGTCATTTCTGGTCTGCTGCGTAGCGCTGGCGATTAGCGCAATGTATGAACTGATCGAATGGTGGGCGGCGCTGGCAATGGGACAAGGTGCGGATGACTTCCTTGGCACGCAGGGTGACCCGTGGGATACCCAGTCGGACATGTTCTGCGCCCTGCTCGGTGCGTTAACAACGGTCCTCGCGTTGGCGGGCTGGCACAATCGGCAGTTGAAAACGGCCGGAGAGCGCTAACGCTTCTCCGGCAATCTACGCTACCTACTACGATACTTGATAACCAGAATCGGCAAGGCGAACAACAGTGTCAGAAAGTTCGCCATGCTGACGGCAGTATCTTCAATCAATAATCCGTAAATCAGCCACAAAACCAGCCCGCACACAAACATCACATACATCAAACCGGAGATACCTTGCGTATTGCGGGTGGTAATAACCTTAATGGCTTGCGGCAAGAAAGAGAGCGTCGTCAGGCTGGCCGCCAAATATCCAATCAACGATTGCCATTCCATCGCTATGCCTTCACATCGCCTGGAGCCACTACCGCAATAGCCGGGATATCCGGTTGCTCATGGTGCTGCGGCACCTTGCGATACTTATCCAGTAAATGGATCTGGATCCTGCGCAGGGTGTCGCCATTCAGTCGATAAAAGCGGAAATACAGGACTAAGGTCACCACAAAAAAGAGTGCGGGTAGCGCTATCATAATAAACTGCATGCCAATGATGGTTTCGGCAGACTGCGCGACATTTGGCGCGTAATTAATCACCCCGAGTATCAACGCGATAAAGAAAGCGGCAAATGCTGACCCACCTTTTACCACCATTGTCTGCACCGAATAAGCGATACTTTCACAACGAACATTAAGTTTGTATTCACCGTAATCAACGGTATCCGCCACCATAATGACCTGCAACACCCAGAAAAGCGCAGATCCAATATTTAGTAAAACACCAGCAATAACAATCAGTAAGATATTATGGAAATCTGCCAGCGCCATCACCAGTAGTACGCTACAGCTAAGCACCGGCAGCACCGATGCCCCAGCCCACAAGATCCGTCGTGACAACGCGCTTACCAACCGAGGAAAGAAAATCAGCGTCAGCAGGTTTGCCGCACCTGCGTAAGACATGTAGTACGGGAAGAGACTTGCATCGCCAATCACGTAGGTAAAATAGTAAATGGCAAAGCCAGCAATGATATTGGATGCAATATTGTAAGCCAGTGCCATACCTAACAGGCAGGTTAGCTGGTCATTTTTATAAATGAGCCCAACGATCGCTTTCAACCCAAGACGACTGCTGTCTGCCGTGGCCTCACTGTCTGACGAAAAAACCTCATGCACATTCCGTAGCGTCACAACGGTGGAAACGATAAAGAACGCGATGAGAATGAGCGTAAACATCTGAAAACCAAAACCACGATCGGCTCCGCCAACATAGCTCACAAAGGGTAGCGTCACGCCTGCGGTAACAAACCCGGCAAGGCTGGCGAAGAAACGCGGATACGGCACCAGTTGTTCACGCTCGCGTTTATCCAGTGTAATGGTTGGCACCAGTGACCAGAATGGAATATCCATAATGGTGTAGGTCATTCCCCATAATATATACGTCACGCAAACAAATACGACCTGCGCAGTACCCTCAAAAAGATGTGCGCTAAAAAGCAAAAACAGCACCAATGAGTTCGCCAGCGTACCGAGCAAGATCCAGGGTTTAAATTTTCCCCAGCGAGATCGGGTGGCGTTCACAATCCAGCCCATGATGGGATCGTTTACCGCATCCCAGATCCTTGCCGCCAGGAACAACGTTCCGACCAGCCCCACCGATAATCCCACCACGTCGGTGTAGTAATACATCAGGTACATGTACACAATTCCGATGGCGAAATCCTTACCAAACGCTCCAAATCCATAACTGAGTTTTGTTGTCAGAGATATGCTCATAGGGTATCGGGTCGCTGTTACCAGCGCCCGCCTTCTGTAAGAGGAAACGTCAGAGGTTAAACGCCGGATACAATGCCCGGCGTGATTGTGTATTAACGGTGCAGCCAGGCCGGCAGCCAGTCGCCGTGAGACGCGATCAGGTCGTCCACCAGCGCATAAATCTCTTCAATCCCCAGTACAGCGGCGGTATGCGGATCCATCATCGCCGCGTGATAAACGCGATCGCGATTCTCCATCAGGATGGCTTCCGTTAGCAGGGTCTGAACATTGATATTGGTTTGCATCATGGCCGCCAAATGTGACGGGAGAGTCCCGACTTTCGTTGGCTGAATACCATTCGCATCGACCAGACAAGCGACTTCAACGCAGCAGCCTTGCGGCAGGTTATCGATCAGATTGTCATTGCGAACGTTGCCATACACGACGCTCGGTTCACCGGTCCAGATAGCGTTCATGATAGTGCTGGCATATTCGCGCGACGGTTTAATGTCGATCCGCTCAGCCGTTTTGTACTCTTCCAGCTCTTTTTTCCAGTTCGCCAACTGTTCCACACAACGTTTCGGATATTCATCCAATGGCACCTTATAGCGCTCAATCAGATCTTCACGCCCCGGTTTGATAAACCACGGCGTATATTCAGCGAAGTGCTCCGACGATTCGGTGACGAAATACCCCAGTTTTTTGAACATTTCATAGCGCACAATGTTCTGGCAACGGGTATTTCCGTGAATATTTGGTTTCGGCGCCTGACCGGATTCATAGGCCGTCAGCAGCTCCGGGTAGAGATTCACATAGGCACCGTCCGCCGTTTTGCGCTCCAGCTCCAGATAAAACGCCATATGGTTGATCCCGGCACTGCGATAGCGCAAAGAAGCAGGGTCGATGTTCAGATCGCGGGCCAACTCCTCCGCCGTCCCCTGCACCGAATGACACAACCCAACCTGCTTAATATGCGGATAACGTGCATACATTGCCCAGGTGTTCATTGCCATCGGGTTAACGTAGTTAAGCATCGTGGCCTGCGGACAGACTTCGGTCATATCCTCACAAATCTGCCATAAATGCGGGATGGTACGCAGCGCGCGCATGATGCCGCCCGGCCCCAGCGTGTCGGCAATCGTCTGCTCCAGACCATGGCGTTTACACACCGTAAAATCGGTGACGGTACAAGGTTCATAGCCGCCAATCTGGAAAGCGACCACTACAAAATCAGCATCCTGTAATGCTGCTTTTTGATCGGTATAGCAGGTGATTCGTCCAGACGCGCCCGCAGAATCCATCAACTTGCGCACAACAACGTGTGATTCTTCCAGACGCGTAGGATCGAGATCCATCAAGGCGATATGCGCAGATTTAAGCGCATCGCGGTGAAAGACATCCCCAAGAATATTTTTGACGAAAATCGTGGAACCGGCGCCGATAAAGGTAATTTTGGGTGCAGACATCATGACTCTCCAGAACATTAGTGAACACAGTCATGGTGGCACAGCGCATAGATGAAAACCTCCGACTTCCCTGCCGAGCATTCCCATAAACTCAGATCATCACTCTGCGCCCTATTGGATCTGAGTTTATGGGACAAAATTACCCAAAAAGCAGAGTATGCGGCCGCAAAATGTCGCTATGCTCAATGGTAACGGTCCAATTTGTGTCCTGATTCTCAGCCTTAATACGTGTTAAATGACATGATTCTGATAATTCAGGAAATGGAGCAACCATGAGTACATTACCGACATCGCCTCTCCCTCCCGATCCGCACATGTGCAGTAGCGATGAAGAACAAACCCGCAGCCCGCTATCGCTGTACTCAGAATATCAACGGATGGATATCGAGTTGCGCTCACCGCATGCTATGCCTGCCAGCCACTGGCATGGGCAGGTGGAGATCAATGTTCCGTTTGATGGTGACGTCGAGTACCTTATCAACAATGAAGTCGTGCAGATAAAACAGGGACACATCACGCTATTCTGGGCCTGTACACCGCATCAACTCACGCGTCCGGGCAGCTGCCAAAGTATGGCTATCTTCAATTTACCGATGCACCTTTTCCTCTCCTGGCCGCTGGATCGCGAGCTGATCAACCATGTTACCCATGGAATGGTCATCAAATCGCTGGCGTCGCAGCAGTTGAGCACCTTTGAGGTTCAGCGCTGGCAACAGGAACTGAGCAACCCGAACGAACAAATTCGCCAGCTCGCCATTGATGAAATTGGTCTGATGCTCAAACGGTTTAGCCTTTCCGGTTGGCAGCCTATCCTGGTCAATAAAACCTCGCGGACCCACAAAAACAGCGTGTCGCGGCACGCCCAGTTTTACGTCAGCCAAATGCTGAGCTTTATTGCCGACAACTACGATCAGGCGCTCACCATCAACGACGTCGCGGAACACGTGAAGCTCAACGCCAACTACGCGATGGGGATTTTCCAACGCGTAATGCAACTCACCCTGAAGCAGTACATTACGGCAATGCGGATCAATCACGTCCGCGCATTGCTCAGCGATACCGATAAAACCATTCTCGACGTTGCGTTGACCGCCGGATTCCGATCCAGCAGCCGTTTTTATGACACCTTTAGCAAGTTTGTCGGCATGTCGCCGCAGCAGTACCGCAAACTAAGCCAGCAGCATCGGCAAACAATCGCAGGTTGATATCATTCGGCAATATCAGTATCAGCCAAAAAAATATTCCCCCTGTCGATAAACGGCGGTGAAAAACCGCCAACAAGCAAACATAACACACTGTTTAAAAACAAATTAAACACAAATCAGGCTACTTTTTACCCGCTTTACAGCCCATTTTGACAGGATAATACTTGCCTGCGTCACATTCATACGGTGTGTCTGCAATTCATAGATTGCAACCTTTCCACAACCGGGTAAAAGATGATGAAAGTATTAATTGTTGAAAGTGAGTTTCTGCATCAGGACACCTGGGTCGGTAGCGCTGTCGAACGTCTGGCTGACGCATTAAGCCGCCAAAATGTTACCGTCATTAAGTCCACCTCATTCGACGATGGTTATGCAATCCTCGCCGCCAATGAAGCCATTGATTGTCTGATGTTCAGCTATCAAATGGAACAACAAGACGAGCACCTGAACGTCAGGCAATTGATCGGCAAGCTCCACGAGCGCCAGCAAAACGTTCCCGTTTTCCTGCTGGGCGATCGCGAAAAAGCCACCGCATCGCTGGATCGCTACCTGCTGGAGCTTGTCGATGAATTTGCCTGGATTCTGGAAGACACCGCAGACTTTATCGCCGGGCGCGCCGTTGCGGCAATGACCCGCTACCGCCAACAGCTTCTGCCACCGCTGTTCAGCGCGCTGATGAAGTACGGCGACATCCATGAGTACTCCTGGGCAGCACCGGGTCACCAGGGCGGCGTCGGATTCACCAAAACGCCGGCCGGTCGTTTCTACCATGATTACTATGGTGAAAACTTATTCCGTAGCGACATGGGTATTGAACGTGCATCGCTCGGCTCGCTGCTGGATCATACCGGCGCGTTTGGCGAGAGCGAAAAATATGCCGCCCGCGTGTTTGGCGCTGACCGCTCCTGGTCTGTAGTGGTCGGGACTTCCGGCTCTAACCGCACCATCATGCAAGCTTGTATGACCGACAACGACGTCGTAGTGCTGGATCGTAACTGCCATAAATCCATCGAGCAGGGGCTTATCCTCACCGGGGCAAAACCGGTGTATATGGTGCCAAGCCGCAACCGGTACGGCATTATCGGGCCTATCTACCCGCAGGAAATGCAGCCTGAAACATTGCAGAAAAAGATCAGCGAAAGCCCGCTGACCAAAGGTAAAGCCGGGCAAAAACCGTCTTACAGCGTTGTGACCAACTGTACCTACGACGGTGTTTGCTACAACGCCAAAGAGGCCCAGGACCTGCTCGCGCAAACCAGCGATCGCATCCACTTCGATGAGGCCTGGTACGGCTATGCTCGCTTCAACCCAATTTATGCCGATCACTACGCCATGCGTGGCGCGCCGGGCGATCATAACGGTCCTACCGTTTTTGCCACCCACTCAACCCACAAACTGCTGAATGCGCTTTCTCAGGCATCTTACATTCACGTTCGTGAAGGTCGTGGGGCCGTGAACTTCTCCCGCTTTAACCAGGCGTACATGATGCACGCCACTACCTCTCCGCTGTATGCCATCTGCGCCTCAAACGACGTGGCGGTCTCCATGATGGATGGTAACAGCGGCCTGTCACTCACCCAGGAAGTGATCGACGAAGCGGTCGATTTCCGTCAGGCCATGGCACGGTTGTACAAAGAATTCACCGCCGAAGGCGACTGGTTCTTCAAACCGTGGAACAAAGAGATTGTGACCGATCCGCTGACCGGCAAAACCTATGACTTTGCCGATGCGCCAACCCAACTCCTGACCACCGACCAGAACTGCTGGGTTATGCGCCCGGGTGAATCCTGGCACGGATTTAAAGACCTGCCGGATAACTGGAGCATGCTGGACCCGATCAAAGTCAGCATTCTGGCACCGGGGATGGGCGACGATGGCGAACTGGAAGAGAACGGCGTACCGGCCGCACTGGTCACCGCCTGGCTTGGCCGTCACGGCATCGTGCCGACCCGTACCACCGATTTCCAGATTATGTTCCTGTTCTCCATGGGTATTACCCGCGGGAAATGGGGCACACTGATCAACACGTTGTGCTCTTTCAAACACCATTACGATGCCAATACCCCGCTGGCACAGGTGATGCCAGAACTGGTTGAGGAACATCCAGACACTTACGCCAACATGGGCATTCACGATCTGGGCGACACCATGTTCGCCTGGCTGAAAGAGAACAACCCTGGCGCACGTCTTAACGCGGCCTACTCCGGCCTGCCTGTTGCTGAAATCACCCCGCGTGAAGCCTATAACGCGATAGTCAGCGATAACGTTGAGATGGTGGCCATTGAAAATCTGCCGGGTCGTATAGCCGCGAATTCCGTTATTCCTTACCCACCAGGAATTCCGATGCTGCTGTCCGGGGAAAACTTTGGCGACGCCAATAGCCCGCAGATTAGTTATCTACGTTCGTTGCAGTCCTGGGACCACCACTTCCCTGGATTTGAACATGAAACCGAAGGAACGGAAATTATTGACGGTGTGTACCACGTTATGTGCGTGAAAGCATAATGTCGTTTTATAGATAGTCCGATGTTTAAGGTAGACATGTCATGCTTGAGTAATTCCTGAGTATTGCTGCAAAACAATAACATTGTCATACCTTTTTGCGCGGGACCACCCCGCGCTTTTTTTATACGCAAATAGCGCCTTTCCACTTGCGTACAAAAATGTGTACATAAGAAAAATCCCGCCAAACATTGTAATTAATTTCAGACACGTTATTTTATTGCAGTCCTGGTTTCATCATACAATTTCAATTTAGCCGATTTGGCTCATCCGATGTTGAGCTACGGTGTTTTATGTTCATATTCCTGGAGTTGGGTATGAGGCTTTGCAGCAAAGAAGCTTGTGTTGTTGTATTAACGGAGAAGGATGTTTGGTTAAGGATTAACGGTAAAGAAGCCATCAGTTTAAAAGCTAATCATATGGCACTGGTGGCATGCGATAATAATATTATCGATTTCTCATCACTTAATAACGCATTGGTCGTACATATCAGCCGCGATATCATTAAAGATTATCTGCGCTTTTTAAATAAAGACCTTTCACAGATCCCACTCTGGCAACGCAGTGCCAGCCCAGTGATGACCGCCGCGTGTCTGACGCCGGATGTCTTCAGGGTGGCTGCCCAACATAGCGTAATGGACACAGTGAACGAAGCTGAAAGAGAGCGTACACGCTCGCTACTGTTCACGGTGTTATCACGCTTTCTCGACAGCAAAAAGTTTATTTCTTTGCTCATGTATATGCTACGCAACTGTATCAGCGATAGCGTTTATCACATTATTGAGAGCGATATACATAAAGACTGGAATTTAAGCATGGTTGCCAGTTGCTTATGTCTGAGTCCCAGTTTGTTAAAGAAAAAGCTCAAAAGTGAAAATACAAGTTACAGCCAAATAATTACCACATGTCGCATGCGATATGCTGTCAATCAATTACTGATGGACGGCAAAAACATTTCTCAGGTCTCTCAACTGTGTGGATATAACAGTACCTCATACTTTATCTCCGTATTCAAAGAGTTCTATGGGATGACGCCTCTGCATTATGTTAGCCAACACAGGGAGCCATCCGCCGCCTGATTTTTAATCAGTTAGCGATAAGCCATAATAATATCAGCATTAGCGATACCCCAGCTCCGTCATCATTAAACAGACTTTTGACGAGGTATGATAAGGCGTCATTTATCCTTATCAGGAGTTAAAAAATATGTCGACGGATGCTGATGCTCACAAAGTGGGCTTAATCCCCGTCACCCTTATGGTGTCGGGGAATATTATGGGTTCCGGTGTATTCCTGCTACCCGCAAACCTTGCGTCAACTGGCGGGATTGCAATCTACGGATGGTTGGTCACGATTATCGGTGCTCTGGCACTGTCGATGGTGTACGCCAAAATGTCGTCCTTAGACTCCAGTCCCGGTGGTTCTTATGCTTACGCCCGCCGCTGCTTCGGTCCTTTTTTGGGCTACCAGACCAACGTGCTGTACTGGCTGGCCTGCTGGATTGGTAACATCGCCATGGTGGTCATTGGCGTCGGTTACCTGAGCTACTTCTTCCCCATCTTAAAAGATCCGCTGGTCCTGACGCTAACCTGCGTCGTAGTGCTGTGGATCTTCGTATTACTGAACATTGTCGGACCGAAAATGATCACCCGCGTGCAGGCCGTCGCAACGGTACTGGCACTGGTGCCAATTGTCGGGATTGCCGTCTTCGGCTGGTTCTGGTTCCGCGGTGAAACCTATATGGCAGCCTGGAACGTCAGCGGGATGAACACCTTTGGCGCGATTCAAAGCACTCTGAACGTCACCTTGTGGTCATTTATCGGGGTGGAAAGCGCCTCCGTTGCGGCTGGCGTGGTTAAAAATCCCAAACGTAACGTACCTATCGCCACCATGGGCGGCGTGCTGATTGCCGCTGTTTGCTACGTGCTCTCCACCACCGCAATCATGGGTATGATCCCTAATGCGGCGCTGCGTGTATCAGCCTCTCCGTTCGGTGATGCCGCACGTATGGCGCTGGGTGACACCGCTGGGGCGATTGTTTCCTTCTGTGCTGCTGCCGGGTGTCTTGGTTCTCTGGGCGGCTGGACGCTGCTTGCCGGGCAAACCGCCAAAGCCGCAGCCGATGACGGCCTGTTCCCACCGATTTTTGCCCGCGTGAACAAAGCCGGTACGCCAGTGGCCGGGTTAATTATTGTCGGCATCCTGATGACCATCTTCCAGTTCAGCAGTATGTCGCCGAACGCAGCGAAAGAGTTTGGTCTGGTCTCTTCGGTTTCCGTTATTTTCACCCTGGTGCCGTATCTGTACACCTGCGCCGCGCTGCTGCTGCTCGGCCATGGCCACTTTGGTAAAGCACGCCCGATGTACTTACTGGTGACCTTTATCGCCTTTGTCTACTGCATCTGGGCGGTTGTCGGTTCCGGCGCCAAAGAAGTGATGTGGTCGTTCGTCACGCTGATGATCATCACCGCGCTGTACGCACTGAACTACAACCGGATCCATAAAAACCCGTATCCACTGGATGCCCCGGTAAACAATAACTAACTTAAGCAATCGTCATTGCCCGATGGCGTCAGTTCATCGGGCCTACGCTGCCTCGCTGATATTCGAAAAATCAACATTAAGAACTTAAGGTTGGCTTAATTTTACTTTGAGAGGATTTGCGCCACATAGTCGATGGAACCCCCTTAATGTTAAAGCTCTTGTTTAAAAGGCCCACTCTCGGGCTAATCAGCTGGCTCCTGCTGATCTCATTTTATCTTGCGACCTTCCTGAACATTGCGTTCTATAAACAAGTGCTGCAAGACCTGCCTCTGGACTCTGTGCGTAACGTGCTGGTGTTTTTATCAATGCCGGTGGTCGCGTTCAGCGTCATGAACATCGTGCTGACGCTGGCCTCATTCCTGTGGCTTAATCGCCTTGTGGCGTGCATTTTCATTCTGGTTGGTGCATCGGCCCAATATTTCATCATGACCTACGGCATCATCATCGACCGCTCGATGATCGCCAATATGATGGATACTACGCCCGCTGAAACCTTCGCCCTCATGACGCCACGAATGGTGCTTACACTTGGGATCAGCGGTATTCTGGCCGCGCTCATTGCCTGCTGGGTAAAAATCAAACCGATCACGCCAGTCATGCGCAGCATACTGTTTCGTGGCGCGAACATTCTGATCTCCGCGCTGCTGATCGTGCTGGTCGCTGCGTTCTTCTATAAAGATTACGCCTCACTGTTTCGTAACAACAAAGAACTGGTGAAATCCCTCAGTCCATCCAACAGCATTGTGGCGACGTCATCCTGGTATTCACACCAGCGACTGGCCCACCTGCCGCTGGTGCGCATTGGCGAGGATGCACATCGCAATCCATTGATGGTAAAAGAAAAGCGTAAAAACCTGACGATTGTGGTTCTCGGCGAGACCTCGCGCGGCGATAACTTCTCGCTGTCAGGCTACTCGCGCCAGACCAACCCGCTGCTGGAAAAAGATGATGTGGTCTATTTCCCCCGCACCACATCCTGCGGAACGGCAACGGCAGTATCAGTACCCTGCATGTTCTCGGACATGCCACGCGCGCACTACGACGAAGAACTGGCACAGCATCAGGAAGGCGTACTCGACATCATTCAGCGGGCGGGAATTAACGTTCTGTGGAACGATAACGACGGCGGCTGCAAAGGGGCTTGCGACCGGGTTCCACACCAGAATATGACTAAGCTGAACCTGCCAGGGCAGTGTATTGACGGTGAATGCTACGATGAAGTCCTGTTCCACGGGCTGGAAGAGTACATTAATAACCTGCAAGGCGACGGCGTGATTGTGCTGCATACCATCGGCAGCCACGGTCCGACCTATTACAACCGCTATCCTGCGCAGTTTAAGAAATTTACGCCAACCTGCGATACCAACGAAATCCAGACCTGTTCGCAGCAACAGTTGGTGAATACTTACGACAACACCATTCTTTACGTTGACTATATTGTTGATAAAGCAATCAATATACTGAAAGAACACCAGGATAATTTCACCACCAGCCTGGTCTATCTTTCCGATCACGGCGAATCCTTAGGGGAAAATGGCGTCTATTTGCACGGCCTGCCGTATTCGATTGCACCAGATACGCAAAAACATGTGCCGATGCTGCTGTGGCTCTCCGAGGATTATCAGCAACGCTATCAGGTCTCTCAGACATGTTTGCAAAAACGGGCAAGCTCAGAAGACTTCTCGCAGGATAATCTCTTCTCAACTCTGCTGGGATTAACGGGCGTGCAAACACAGAAATATCAGGCGGCAGATGATATTCTGCAACCCTGCCGGGGAGGCTAAACGAATGAAAATTCTGATTGTTGAAGACGATACGTTGTTATTACAGGGACTGATACTCGCCGCGCAAACAGAAGGCTATGCCTGCGACGGCGTATCAACGGCCCGTGCAGCGGAGCAATGTCTGGAAACCGGACATTACAGTCTGGTTGTTCTGGACCTGGGTTTACCGGATGAAGACGGCCTGCATTTCCTGAACCGGATCAGGCAGAAAAAATACACCGTGCCGGTGCTTATTCTCACCGCCCGTGACACGCTCAAAGATCGGGTCAGCGGGTTGGACGTGGGCGCCGATGACTATCTGGTCAAACCGTTCGCACTGGAAGAACTGCACGCCCGCATCCGGGCACTTCTGCGTCGCCACAACAATCAGGGTGAAAGTGAATTAATTGTCAGCAATCTGACGCTGAATATCGGTCGTCGCCAGGTGTGGATGGACGGACAAGAGGTTATCTTGACGCCGAAAGAATACGCACTCCTGTCACGCCTGATGCTCAAAGCGGGCAGCCCGGTACACCGGGAAATTTTGTATAACGACATCTACAGCTGGGATAACGAACCGTCGACCAATACGCTGGAAGTGCATATTCACAATCTGCGCGATAAAGTCGGTAAATCACGCATCCGCACGGTCAGGGGATTTGGCTATATGCTGGTCGCCACTGAGGAAAGCTAAGTGAAACCGCTGCAATATCTAAAACAACCGCTCCCGCTTCGTCATCGCCTGATGTTGACGATTGGTCTTATTCTGCTGGTCTTTCAGTTGATTAGTACCTTCTGGTTGTGGCACGAAAGTACCGAACAAATACAGTTATTCGAACAGGCGCTACGCGAAAATCGTAATAACGATCGCCACATCATGCATGAGATCCGCGAGGCTATCGCCAGCCTGATCGTCCCCGGCATCTTTATGGTCAGCCTGACGTTGCTGATTTGCTATCAGGCGGTGCGACGAATAACCCGCCCGTTGGCAGATCTGCAAAAAGAGTTAGAAGCGCGAGCAGCCGATAACCTGGCCCCAATTGAAATTCACAGCTCAACCGTTGAGATTCAGGCCGTTGTCTCAGCGCTCAACGAGCTAGTGACACGGCTGACCAGCACTATTGAAAACGAACGCTTATTTACCGCCGATGTCGCCCACGAACTGCGTACACCGCTGTCAGGCGTTCGCCTGCATCTGGAATTATTATCCAAAACCCATAAGGTCGACGTTACGCCGTTAATTGCCCGCCTTGACCAGATGATGGACAGCGTATCGCAACTGCTGCAACTCGCCCGCGTCGGACAGTCGTTTTCAGCCGGGAGTTACCAGAATGTCAAACTGCTGGAGGACGTTATTCTGCCCTCCTACGATGAACTCAACACCATGCTGGACCAACGTAAACAGACGCTGCTCCTGCCACAAAGCGCGGCGGACGTTGTCGTGCGTGGCGATGCTACGCTGTTGCGGATGCTGCTACGAAATCTGGTGGAAAACGCGCATCGTTACAGCCCGGAAGGCACCCATATTACGATTATCCTGAACACCGAGCATGATGCCGTCCTGGCCGTCGAAGATGAAGGGCCGGGCATTGATGAAAGTAAATGCGGGGAGTTAAGTAAAGCATTCGTCCGAATGGACAGCCGTTTTGGTGGGATTGGGCTGGGGCTGAGCATTGTCAGTCGTATCACCCAGTTACATCAAGGGCATTTCTATCTGCAAAATCGCCAGGGAGCCAGCGGCACTCGCGCATGGGTGGAATTGGCGAAAGATCAGTAAGAGCTCACCCACACATACAAAAAGCTGCTAACAATCAGCACACTGCATACGGTGGTCAAACTTTCATAAATACGGGTTTTCATGACACTCTCCTCCGAAACTATGGAGGAGAGTTTGCCTGACACAGATTAAGCCAACCTTAAGTTGATATCATAAGACACCTTATCCGGCCTACTGAGTACTACGCTGCCCGTAGGCCTGATAAACGTAGTGCCATCAGGCAATAACACCGTTACTCTTCAATACGCGGATGCTGCTGCACCAGACGCGTGCGCTTAACCTGTAGCTCAGCAATTTCCTGATCGATATCTTCGATTTTCTGTTCAATGTTATCGTAGTGTTCGCCGAGGATCTCTTTCGCTTCCTGAATATCCGAAGCAGCAGGTGTCGCGCCTTTCAGCGGCTGATTAGCCGTCTCTTTCATGGTCACGCCGGTAATCAAACCTACTACCGCAATCACCATCAGATAATAAGCAGGCATCATCAGATTCTGCGAGCTTTCCACCAGCCATGCGGCCAATGTCGGAGTCAGACCGGCGATTAATACCGAGATATTAAACGCGGCGGCCAGCGCACTGTAGCGAATATGCGTCGGGAACATCGCTGGTAACGTTGACGCCATCACCCCGGTAAAGCAGTTGAGGATCACCGCCAACATCAACAATCCGGCGAAAATCAGGCCGATGACGTTACTGTTAATCAGAATAAATGCCGGAATCGCCAGCACAAACAGCGCAATACTGCCCATGATCACAAACGGACGACGCCCGAAACGGTCGCTGAGCAACCCCATAATCGGCTGCACAAACAGCATACCAATCATGATGGCGATAATAATCAACACGCCGTGGTCTTCAGAGTAATGCAGGTTATGCGACAGATAGCTCGGCATATAGGTGAGCAGCATGTAGTAGGTGACGTTGGTGGCAATCACCAGACCAACACATGCCAACAGGCTGCGCCAGTGCTTAGTTGCAATCTCTTTAAACGAGACCTTAGGACCTTCCTGCAGACCCTGACGATCGCCCTGCTCCAGTTTATCCACGTGCTGCTGGAACGCCGGCGTCTCTTCCAGCGCATGGCGCAGGTACAGACCAATCAGCCCTAACGGTAGCGCCAGGAAGAACGGAATACGCCAGCCCCACTCAAGGAAGTTATCCTCGCCGACGATAGTTGAGATCAGGACCACCACGCCCGCGCCCAGCACAAACCCGGCAATCGAGCCGAAGTCCAGCCAACTGCCCATAAATCCGCGCTTACGGTCTGGCGAGTACTCTGCGACAAAAATCGATGCCCCGGTATACTCTCCGCCGACCGAGAACCCCTGCGCCATCTTACACAGCAACAGCAGAATCGGTGCCCAGATACCAATTGAGGCATACGAGGGAATAAGACCGATACAGAAGGTACTGATCGACATAATCACAATGGTGATAGCGAGTATCTTCTGGCGACCATATTTATCGCCAAGCATACCGAAGAACAATCCGCCAAGCGGTCGAATCAGAAAGGGAACAGAGAAGGTGGCGAGTGCGGCAACCATCTGCACGCTGGGGTCAGCCCCCGGGAAAAACACTTTACCTAATGCGTAAGCAACAAATCCATAAACACCAAAATCGAACCACTCCATCGCATTACCTAACGACGCTGCGGTAATGGCTTTTCGCAATTTACCGTCATCAATGATGGTAACGTCGCGCAGCGTTATTGGTTTTATTTTTTTCCTTTTTAGCATACTCGTCCTCATAGACTTAGCCCTGTCACGCTCCAGTTCGAGTCCCCCAACGCCCATGCGTCAGGGTCATCACCGAGCGGGGAACGCACAGGCGCATTCCCTGTAACAAGCGTAGCAGGTTTACTTACACTGACGAGAAACGCACAGTACAACCGAACCTGTTGACGCCTGATTGGGCGGTTAATGACCTCTTTACCCTAACAGCGTTTAAATTTGTGATCAACTTCACATATAGTTTTTCATTTCGTCAACATGCGTAAATTAGGTCATTCTTAGTCAGCTTTTTTACATGTAATGCTTGCGATTTAATGACAATTAAATACAAAAATAAATCGCTTTATTGCACCAACAATCACAGCGGTCACTATTATTCTGCTAGCAAAAAAACCACCTAATCCCTTCACAAAAAGATCACAGCTTTTTTAATAATCAGAGCGACCGAGAACTTTTGCTCGGAATATGTGATGAAGATAACTAAAACATCGTTTTATTTTGATTGAATCAATGTTCCCATGAATGCAAACTAATTCCAGACGCAATATCCCTGGGAGCAGCAACACGCTCAACGTATGCCGCGTTAGATTTTATAAAACAAAGAGATAGCGATTTTCTTTGTTAAGAGACACCAGTAACCATTTGAATTTATTAATTTTTACCCTCTTGCGCGAGTTTTAGCAGAGACAAGACATGAGGACGTTTATGAAAATTAAAGCCACGATTGAACGCATCCCCGGCGGAATGATGTTGATTCCTCTGTTATTAGGCGCAGTGTTAAATACGTTAGCCCCGGATACCGGTGCGTATTTCGGTTCGTTTACCAAAGGAATGATCAGCGGAACGGTACCGATTCTGGCAGTGTGGTTTTTTTGTATCGGCGCATCTATTGATTTACGGGCGACCGGTACGGTATTACGCAAGTCCGGTACGCTGGTAATAACCAAAATAGCCGTTGCGTGGGTAGTGGCAATGATTGCTGCTTCATTTATTCCTGATACCGGTATTCAAACCGGGTTCTTTGCAGGCCTCTCAGTTTTGGCAATTGTCTCCGCAATGGACATGACCAACGGTGGTTTGTACGCCAGCCTGATGAACCAGTACGGCACCAAAGAAGAGTCCGGCGCATTTGTGTTGATGTCTCTGGAATCCGGTCCGTTAATGACCATGGTGATCCTCGGCTCCGCGGGTCTGGCCTCCTTCGAGCCACACCATTTCATCGGCGCGGTATTACCGTTCCTGATTGGTTTTACGTTGGGCAACCTGGATCACGACCTGCGTTCTTTCTTCAGCAAAGCCACACCGGTGCTGATCCCGTTCTTCGGCTTCGCGTTGGGTAACACTATTAACCTGAGCGTGATCGTTGATACCGGTCTGCTGGGTATCCTGCTGGGCGTCGCGGTTATCGTCATCACCGGTATCCCGCTGATTATTGCTGACCGTGTTATTGGTGGCGGGAACGGTACGGCAGGCGTCGCAGCCTCCTCAGCAGCAGGTGCTGCGGTAGCAAACCCGGTGATTATCGCCCAGATTAACCCGGCGTTCGAACCGGTTGCCGCATCCGCTACGGCGCTGGTTGCCGCCAGCGTAATTGTCACCGCCATTCTGGTGCCGATTATCACCGCGCTGTACGCCAAACGTTTTAATAAAAACCTGGTCGCCAACGAAGCAGTGGCCACCCCGGCAGACTCTCTGCACCACTAAACCTGCCTTTATCCTACTCACCAGCCCTGCTCAATTGACGAGCAGGGTCGGTGCAAAAATCTCCTCAACCATCGCATCGACCAGCCGCTTTGCCGAACACAATCGCGGCATTCCCAGCGCCACATTTTGCCAACGCTGCGTCACCGACCAGCTCACAGGATGACGTTGCGCATCGCACCAGCTCCCCAGCCAGCTCAGCATATCGTTATACTCGCCCGATCCGCCGACAGCTGGCGTGCTGAGCCAATGATGATAGTAATGACGCGTAGCGGGCGCTGCATTCACGCTGTCCGCCAATGCCTGAGCAGCCATGGTTCGCAGGTTGTCTTTTAGCATTAACACCACATCGGCATTCGCTAACCGGCAGGCATCACCAAAAGCTCCCCAACGTAGCTCCTCCAGCGCGACAAAACAGCGTCCTGGTAACGACCAGCCGTCATACGCGCCAGCCCGCCAGCGGGTAAAAATTTGTTCGCTATGCTCGCCCGCCTGAACCGTCAGGCCGCGCTGGGTCAGCGCCTTCTCTTTATACGCCGCGCGTTGGGTAAACCAATCAGTCAGTGAATTTATTTGCTGTAAAAGACCGGGGGTTGAAAGCCCACGCGGGTGTTCTGTTTGTTGCAAAAACATTAGCCCTTCGGCGATCCGTACCAGCGCCAGATGACCCGGGTCAATCATGCCTGCCAGCTTCTCCACCAGCTTAAGGCGCATCACCAGATGTTCGCTGGACACTCCTGCCATCACCCACGCACGCAGTTGCGTCTGGGATAACACTTCCTGCGTCAGACGCGCGCGCAGCCGCTGCTGCTGCTGCAGAAAACCGCCGGAACGTTTGGTTTCATCTCCCTGAACCAGATCGACCATAAACTTCGGGTAGACACACTCCAGCGTCCTCCCGGGGCCTTCCAGTAAAACGTTAGTCATGTGTGCTCGGTTGCAAAAAGGGTATTGATATCGTCACGCAGCAATCGGGAATCTTCATAAAGCCATGCCGCAATCGTAATGCGCTGTTGCAATTGCTCATTCATTGCATTCACCGCAGATTCATTTTGTTGGCGTAGCGTCAGACTCTCACTCAGACTCGCCTGCAATTGCGCCAGACACAGAGAGAAATCAGCAAAAAATGTGGCCATGCCAGCCGTAACGGAGATATCGACCTGAGCAGCTAAAGCTTTACGAATTTGTTGGCAAAACTGGGAGACGTACTGCACAAGGTTTTTATGCAATGCGCCCATATCAATGAGATAACGCGTTTTTGTTTCGACGTAATCATTCCATCCCCAGTTGGGTTGATTTAGCCAACGAGAGAAAGTGTCACGCACCACACCGCCAGTAGACGGCGCATTTTCTGCCGGAATATCCTGCTCAATGGCCTCGTTAAACAATTGGCGGGTATTGAAATTAAACATCGCCGTATGGAACGCTGGAAAACGGATCCGCGCACGAAAACCGGCGTGGTTTAGCTCCTCTTTCACCCTTTGCTCAATTGGCCGCATCGCGTCATTTAGCGCCCGGGAGAGCGTCGACTCAAGCTGTTCAAAACGCAGGGCTAAGTCCCGGCTGATGCTTTCCTGCGCCGCCAGCAATACCCCCTCACAGGACGAGCGAATTTTATCTAACACAATTTTCGCCTGCCCTTCATCATGCAACACCAACATCTCTCCGGCCATTTCTGCCGTATTCACAGCATTCCCCAGACCGTGTTGTGACATCATCAGGACGTTTTCTTTGACAAAGAACGTGTTGATACCGCAAAGAATCTCGGTTTGTTGCTCACTGAGATAGGCAGCAGCAGCCTCCAGCGCCAGTTCTACTTCATGGCTGACTTCATCGCTCACCCGCCCCTGGCTCACTTCTAACTGCTGCATATCCTCTTCAATATGCGTGATGTTCAGCCGCAGTTTGTCATAGGCGACCGTTAACCCATGGGCGCGAAATTCCAGATATTCGTGCACGCTTTGTGCATAGTTCAATAACTTATGTGACGCTGAGCGAAGCGCATACAGCGAAGCATTAGCATAAGCGGCATGGATCACTTTCTGGATCGGCTGTTCAAACAGCGAGTCTTCCCACAACAGGTCGGCGGCATGGCGGATGTGTTCCGTATCGTCAAGATCGGTGGTGCGCCAGCGTCTGCCAAGCGCCGCTTCGGCAAAATCCTGCACCCAACGTTGCTCCTGATGATCCGGCAGTCGCCCGCGCATCGTCAGCTCATGACGCGCCCTGTTCGCCAGATAGCCCCACATTGAGGAAACCGGATAAATTCTCTCAGGGGAGATTCCGCCTTGCATCAACGTGCCGGAAATCAACGCCCGCACCTGTTCTTCATCATCACTGTTGCGGTCTTTCTGATCGAATTTATTGACCAGCGCATATAACGGCACTGACTTGCCGACCGCCATAATCGCCTGACGCACTTCCTCATCGGAAATCGATTTCAGTTGGGTGTAATCCAACACCGCCAGCACCGCAGAGGCCCGCACCAGCTGTTCATTGAGCATTTTTTGTAAGTGCGGTTGTCCCGCCTCGTTCGGCCCCGGGGTATCCAGCAGCGTTAATTGCCCTGGGTAGCTTGCCTGTCCGGCCAAATGGACAAACTCAACCTCAATAACCGGAATATGCTCAATCGCGGCATAAGCAGCAAAAGGAAAATCAACGTCCAATGCTTTTGACAGGCGCACCAGGTCGTTCAGGCTTTTGAGGCAATGGAAAATAGGCTGTGCGCCAAGATAATACCGTTCAAATGCCACACCATTTTCAATATGTTGCAGCAGAACATTCATATCCTTGTCAATTTCCAGGGTCTGCGTAAGACGCAGGCGATCGCACTCGCGCACGCGCTGCTGCAAAACCTTCATTAAGGCATCGATCGGCGCGACATGTGAAAAATGCAGCACCGGCTCTTTCTGCCCCGGCGTATGGCGTATTAGCGTTGGTAACGCCGTCATGGGGCGATTACGATTAGGTAAAACTTCTGTACCTACAATCGCGTTAATCGTCGTCGATTTTCCCGCTTTCATCGTGCCAACAATCGCCAGCACCATTTCCAGACGCGTAATCTTGCGCAGCTCATTATTGAGCGTTGCTTGCTGGACATCCATGCCACGCGCGCTGAAATGCAGGGGCTGAACAACCTGACTGCTCTGCTCTCCTTGTTTTAGCGCGACATCATCCAACGAGGTCACGGGCAATTTTTGCAATTGCCTGAGATGTTCAAGCGAGAGCATCAGCAAGCGTTCCGCTTCCTGACTTAATTCATATATTGTCTGTGTGTGCATGGAAAATTTTTCCTTAACGCAAATGGCATTGCTTTTATTTAGCCCAATCGTTTTATTTATAGATTTTTTGGCTTTTATAATTACGTATAGAAATAATTAAAATCAAAACAACCAATTGATATTATTAAAATAAATTTGGTGTATAACCGCTGGTCTGATGCCTCTCACTTATGAAAATAAGTAAGAAAGATAAACAGCGTAGTTCAGTTTTAAAAAATGCCAGCGGAATCCCCCTACTAAATTTAAGGGGTTCAATGATATTCAATCACAATGACTTAGGCATTTCTAAGCAATGTTACCTATGAATATCAGATATTTCGCCTCACCTTATCTTAAATATCTAAGCGTAGCAATTTCCCTTAAAAAATATTCCGCCATACTTTCATTGAGGTGAAAGCAGAGGGTCTTTACAGCAGATCATTTTGCGTAATCACGCAGTAGTCCCGACAAAAGCAGGGATTTTATGTATAATTGCGGCCTTTTTCGGCAATCTGCCATTTTTTGGGCGCATTTGCCCCTGCTGACTTTTGAGGAAATCCACATGTCATTACCACACTGCCCGCAATGCAACTCCGAATACACTTACGAAGATAACGGCATGTTCATCTGCCCGGAATGCGCTCACGAATGGAACGATGCTGAACCGGCGCAGGACAGCGACGAACTGATCGTTAAAGATGCCAACGGCAACCTGCTGGCTGACGGCGACAGCGTTACCGTCGTGAAAGATCTGAAAGTAAAAGGTAGCTCTTCCATGCTGAAGATCGGTACCAAAGTGAAAAACATTCGTCTGGTTGAAGGCGACCACAACATCGATTGCAAAATCGATGGCTTTGGCCCAATGAAGCTGAAATCTGAGTTTGTGAAAAAGAACTGATGCAATTTGCCTGATAGCGCGACGCTAATCAGGTCAACACCAGCTCTTCTGCCAGGCGGGAAGCTCATACTTCCCGCCTGGTTTATTTTTGCAGACGCTAACTACACTTAATTGGCTTCTTTTACCTGAGGTAAAGATTATGCCGTTAAGTCCCTATATCTCCTTTACAGGCAACTGCGCTGACGCTATCGCCTACTATCAAAAAACGTTAGGCGCTGAGCTACTCTACAAAATCAACTTCGGTGAAATGCCCAAATCGGCGCAGGATAGCGAAGATGGTTGCCCTTCAGGCATGAAATTCCCCGATACCGCCATCGCCCACGCCAACCTGCGCGTTGCGGGTAGTGACATCATGATGAGCGATAGCGCCCCGGACGGAAATGCTCACTACTCTGGCTTTACGCTGGTGCTCGACACGCAAAACGTCGATGAAGGCAAACGCTGGTTTGATAACCTGGCAGCAAACGGAAAAATCGAAATGGACTGGCAGGAAACCTTCTGGGCCCACGGTTTCGGTAAAGTGAGCGACCAGTATGGCGTGCCGTGGATGATCAACGTCGTCAAACAACAGCAACCCCCTACAGAGTAATCCAACGGGAGGCCAGCCCTCCCGTACTGTCATCAAATATCGCTCAACTCTTCATCGTCGAGTAACCATCCCTTAACGAAAACGTCACATTAATCCGCCACGATGGGGCCACTTTTTTAGGGAGGCCGCATCATGCAAACGATTATTCGCGTCGAGAAACTCTCCAAGTCCTTCAATCAACATCAGGCGCTCAATGCGGTTGATCTGAACATCTGTTCCGGTGAGATGGTGGCTCTGCTTGGGCCGTCTGGCTCCGGCAAATCCACCCTTTTACGTCATTTAAGCGGTTTGATCACCGGTGATAAATCCCCCGGTAGCCGCGTCGAGCTGCTGGGCCGCACCGTTCAACATGAAGGCCGCCTGGCGCGCGATATCCGCAAAAGCCGCGCCCACACCGGCTACATCTTCCAGCAGTTCAATCTGGTGAACCGCCTGACGGTGCTGGAGAACGTCCTGATTGGCGCGCTCGGCAGCACGCCATTCTGGCGTACCTGTTTTAGCTGGTTTAGCCAGGAACAAAAACAGCGTGCATTACAGGCGTTGACCCGCGTGGGCATGGCGCACTTTGCATACCAGCGCGTTTCCACGCTTTCGGGCGGTCAGCAGCAGCGTGTCGCAATCGCCCGCGCACTGATGCAGCAGGCCAAAGTGATCCTCGCCGACGAGCCGATAGCCTCGCTGGACCCGGAATCCGCCCGCATCGTGATGGACACCCTACGCGACATAAACCAGACCGACGGCATCACCGTGGTCGTCACGCTGCATCAGGTGGATTACGCCCTGCGCTACTGCGAACGCATCGTCGCGCTGCGCCAGGGCAACGTCTTCTTTGATGGCAGCAGCCAGCATTTTGATAACGATCGTTTTGACCATCTCTACCGCAGCATGAACCGCGTCGAACAGAACGCGCAGGCTGCCTGACATCCCCACAATGAGGAATGGAAATGAGTTATAGAACAATTGCCGCGCTGGCCTTCACCAGCATGTTTAGTCTCAGCACACTGCTCACCCCGGCCCATGCCGAAGAGCAAGAAAAAGCGCTGAACTTTGGCATTATTTCGACCGAATCACAGCAAAACCTGAAGCCGCAGTGGGAACCGTTCCTGAAGGACATGGAAAAATCACTGGGCGTGAAAGTGAACGCCTTCTTCGCCCCGGACTACGCCGGGATCATCCAGGGAATGCGCTTTAACAAAGTTGATATCGCCTGGTACGGCAATCTCTCGGCAATGGAAGCGGTGGATCGCGCTAACGGGCAAGTGTTTGCTCAGACCGTCGCCGCCGACGGATCCCCGGGTTACTGGAGCGTGTTGATCGTTAACAAAGACAGTCCGATCAATAACCTGAACGATCTGATCGCTAAACGTAAGGATCTGACCTTCGGCAACGGCGATCCTAACTCAACGTCAGGCTTCCTCGTCCCCGGTTACTACGTCTTCGCCAAAAACAACATCTCCGCCAGTGACTTCAAACGCACCGTTAACGCCGGACACGAAACCAACGCGCTGGCCGTCGCCAACAAGCAGGTCGATGTCGCCACCAACAACACCGAAAACCTCGACAAGCTGAAAACTTCCGCGCCGGAAAAACTGAAAGAGCTGAAGGTTATCTGGAAGTCACCGCTGATCCCGGGCGATCCGATCGTCTGGCGTAAAAACCTTTCCGAAACCACCAAGGACAAGGTGTACGACTTCTTTATGAATTACGGAAAAACACCGGAACAGAAAACCGTACTGGAACGCCTGGGATGGGCACCGTTCCGCGCCTCCAGCGATCTGCAACTGGTGCCGATTCGCCAGCTGGCGCTGTTTAAAGAGATGCAGGGTGTGAAGGACAACAAAGGGCTGAACGAGGAAGAGAAAACCAGCAAAACCTCGGTGCTGAAAGCGCAGCTCGATGACCTTGACCGTCTGACCGCCGCACTGGGCGCTATGACCAGCGTCACCAAAGCGGTGCAGTAACCCTGGTGCCCAAATTGTAGGCCTGATAAGCGCAGCGCCATCAGGCAATGCAAAGGATTACATGCCGGATGGCGGTGCCAGCACCTTATCCGGCCTACAACAGACCCGAAACATCGACACCCAGGAGCTAAACATGCAAACCATCACCGTCGCCCCGCCCAAACGTAGCTGGTTCTCGTTGCTGAGCTGGGCCATTCTTCTCGCCGTACTGGTAGTCTCGTGGAAAGGTGCCGAAATGGCTCCGCTCACGCTAATCCAGGATTCAGGCAATATGGCGACCTTCGCCGCCGACTTCTTCCCGCCGGACTTCAGCCAGTGGCAGGACTATCTCGGTGAAATGGCCGTCACTCTGCAAATTGCCGTCTGGGGTACCGCCCTCGCCGTTGTGCTGTCGATCCCCTTCGGCCTGATGTGCGCCGATAACCTGGTCCCGTGGTGGATTTACCAGCCGATGCGTCGCCTGATGGACGCCTGCCGCGCCATCAATGAAATGGTCTTCGCCATGCTGTTCGTGGTCGCCGTCGGGTTAGGCCCATTCGCCGGGGTGATGGCACTGTTTATCCACACTACCGGGGTACTCTCCAAGCTGCTTTCCGAAGCAGTAGAAGCTATTGAGCCAGGTCCGGTAGAAGGCATTCGCGCCACCGGTGCCAACAAAATTGAAGAGATTCTGTACGGCGTTCTGCCACAGGTCATGCCGCTGCTTATCTCCTACTCGCTGTATCGCTTTGAATCCAACGTTCGCTCGGCCACGGTGGTCGGAATGGTGGGTGCAGGCGGTATTGGCGTGACCTTATGGGAAGCGATTCGCGGCTTTCAGTTCCAGCAAACCTGCGCCCTGATGGTGTTAATCATCGTCACCGTCAGCCTGCTGGATTTTCTTTCCCAGCGTTTGCGTAAGCACTTTATCTGATTAGCGAGGCATTGATTGCTATGCACTTGTCTACACATCCGACCAGTTATCCAACGCGTTATCAGGAAATTGCCGCGAGACTTGAGCAGGAGCTACGTCAACATTATCGCTGCGGTGACTATCTGCCCGCCGAGCATCAGCTTGCCGCGCGCTACGAGGTAAACCGCCACACCCTGCGCCGCGCCATTGACCAGTTGGTTGAACGCGGTTGGGTTCAGCGTCGTCAGGGCGTCGGCGTGCTGGTGCTGATGCGCCCGTTCGATTACCCGCTTAATGCCCAGGCGCGCTTTAGTCAGAATCTGCTGGACCAGGGCAGCCATCCCACCAGCGAAAAACTGCTGGCGGTGCTGCGTCCGGCCTCCAGCCACATTGCCGATGCGCTCAGCATAAACGAGGGCGATAACGTGATTCACCTGCGCACCCTGCGCCGGGTTAACGGCATCGCACTGTGCCAGATCGACCACTATTTTTCCGACCTCTCGCTGTGGCCGCTGCTGCAAGGCTTCAACAGCGGTTCGCTGCATGACTACCTGCGCGAACAGTCCGGTCTGAGGCTGCTACGCACGCAAACGCGCATCAGCGCCCGCCGCGCGCAGGCCAAAGAGAGCAAGGTGCTGGAAATCCCCAATATGGCGCCGCTGCTGTGCGTGCGCACCCTGAACCACCGTGAAGGCGAAGAACACGCGGCGGAATACTCCGTCAGCCTGACCCGCGCCGACATGATCGAATTCACTATGGAGCACTGAATGCATTTCGATACCGCCACCCGCCAGCGCTGGATGCGCGCGCTGGCATACAGCAATGCCGATGCCCTGAACGCCCGCATCACCGCGCTCAAGCTGACGCCGGACTATGAACTTATCCGCGCTCCGGAAAGCGGACTGATGCAGATCCAGGCCCGTATGGGCGGTACCGGCAACCGCTTCTTTGCCGGTGACACCACCCTTACCCGCGCAGTGGTACGCCTGAAGAGCGGCACGCTGGGTTACAGCTACCTGCTGGGACGCAATAAACAACATGCCGAGCAGTGCGCGGTGATTGACGCACTGCTGCAGGAACAAACGCATTTCCAGAACCTAATGGAAACCTTAATTGCCCCGCTGGAAGCGGAACGCGATGCGCTGATTAACGCACGCCGTGCCGAAGTCAACGCCAGCCGGGTCGACTTCTTCACGCTGGTACGCGGAGATAACGCATGACTTTACAGACCGCTTTTAATTTACCCGTTCAGGATGCTCAGCAGAGCTTTCGTCGCCTGCTGAAAGCCATGAGCGAACCGGGCGTAATCGTCGCCCTGCATCAACTGAAACACGGCTGGCAGCCGCTGGGTCTGGCGACCACCAGCGTGCTGCTGACCCTGGTCGATGGCGACACGCCGGTCTGGCTGGCGCCGTCGATGGATAACGATATTGCCCGCCAGAACCTGCGTTTTCATACCAACGCGCCGCTGGTGGATCAGCCGCAGCTGGCGGCCTTTGCCGTCGCCGACGAGCGCATCAGCAGCGAACAGCTTAACGCCCTCTCCGCCGGTTCAGCCGTCGCGCCAGAGACCAGCGCCACGCTGATTGTGCAGGTCGCAGGCTTAAGCGGCGGACGTATGCTGCGTCTGACCGGTGCGGGCATTGCCGAAGAGCGCATGATCGCGCCACAGCTGCCGGAATGCCTGATTCACGAACTCACCGAACGCCCGCACCCGTTCCCACTGGGGGTCGATCTGATCCTCACCTGCGGCGAACGCCTGCTGGCTATTCCGCGAACCACCCATGTGGAGGTGTGCTGATGTACGTCGCCGTCAAAGGGGGCGAAAAGGCGATAGCCAACGCCCACGCCCTACAGGAAAACCGACGCCGGGGCGATGAGACCATTGCTGAACTGAGCGTGGCACAAATCGAACAGCAGATGAACCTGGCCGTTGACCGGGTGATGACCGAAGGCGGCATCGCCGACCGCGAACTGGCGGCGCTGGCGCTGAAGCAGGCCAGCGGTGATAACGTCGAAGCCATCTTCTTGCTCCGCGCCTACCGCACTACGCTGGCAAAAGTGGCGGTCAGTGAACCGGTTAACAGTGCAGAAATGCGCCTTGAGCGCCGAATCTCGGCGGTCTACAAAGATATTCCCGGCGGGCAACTGTTGGGACCAACCTATGATTACACCCATCGCCTGCTGGATTTTACCCTGCTGGCCAATGGCGAAACGCCGTCTCTGCGCAGCGCAGACGGCGCGCAGGATGCCTCCCCACACGTCTTTTCCCTTCTGGCCAACCAGGGACTGGCAAAGCGTGAAGAGGATGATGGCGCGACACCCGACGACATCACCCGCACGCCGCCGGTTTACCCCTGCTCACGTGCTTCACGTCTGCAACAGCTGATGCGCGGCGACGAAGGCTATCTGCTGGCGCTGGCCTACTCCACTCAGCGTGGTTACGGGCGCAACCACCCGTTTGCCGCCGAAATCCGCAGTGGCTATGTGGCACTGGAAACCGTACCAGAAGAGCTGGGATTTGCGGTGAACGTCGGCGAACTGCTGATGACCGAATGCGAAATGGTTAACGGGTTTGTCGCGCCAGAAAATGAATCCCCCCATTTTACCCGCGGCTACGGGCTGGTGTTCGGTATGAGCGAACGTAAAGCGATGGCGATGGCGCTGGTGGACCGCGCCCTACAGGCAGCCGAATACGATGAAACGGTCACAGGACCGGCGCAGGACGAAGAGTTCGTGCTGGCGCATGCGGATAACGTCGAGGCGGCGGGTTTTGTTTCGCACCTCAAACTTCCCCATTACGTCGATTTCCAGGCCGAACTGGAACTGCTCAAACGCCTGCAACAGGAGGCCACCCGTGACCACTAACCTCTCCGGCTACAACTTTGCCTATCTTGATGAGCAGACCAAACGCATGATCCGCCGCGCAATTCTGAAAGCGGTGGCAATCCCGGGTTACCAGGTCCCGTTTGGCGGACGTGAAATGCCGATGCCCTACGGCTGGGGAACCGGCGGTATTCAGCTTACCGCCAGCGTGATTGGCGAGCCGGACGTGCTGAAGGTGATTGACCAGGGCGCAGACGACACCACTAACGCCGTGTCGATTCGTAATTTCTTCAAGCGTGTGACCGGAGTGAATACCACTGAGCGTACGGAAGATGCAACGCTGATCCAGACCCGCCACCGCATCCCGGAAACACCGCTGGTGGAAGATCAGATAATCATCTTCCAGGTACCGATCCCTGAGCCGCTGCGCTTTATCGAACCGCGTGAAACGGAAACTCGCACCATGCACGCGCTGGAAGAGTACGGCATCATGCAGGTGAAACTGTATGAAGATATCGCCCGCTTCGGCCATATCGCCACCACTTACGCCTATCCGGTGAAGGTCAATGACCGCTACGTCATGGACCCGTCGCCCATCCCGAAATTCGACAATCCAAAGATGGACATGATGCCGGCCCTGCAACTGTTTGGCGCTGGCCGCGAAAAGCGTATCTATGCCGTTCCACCTTACACCCGCGTGGAAAGCCTCGATTTCGACGATCACCCGTTTACCGTGCAGAGCTGGGATGAGCCTTGTGCCATCTGCGGCTCAACCTACAGCTATCTCGATGAAGTGGTGCTCGATGACACCGGCAAACGCATGTTTGTCTGCTCCGACACCGACTACTGCCGCCAACAGAGCGAGGCCCTCAGCAAATGACGCAACCGCTGCTTTCAGTCAACAACCTGACCCATCTCTACGCGCCGGGCAAGGGCTTCAGCGATGTCTCTTTTGACCTGTGGCCAGGCGAAGTGCTGGGCATCGTCGGCGAGTCCGGTTCCGGCAAAACCACGCTGCTGAAATCGATCTCTTCACGGCTGACGCCGCAGAGCGGTGAGATTTTGTATCAGAACCGTTCGCTGTACGACATGAACGAGGCCGACCGTCGCCGTCTGCTGCGCACCGAATGGGGCGTGGTGCATCAGCATCCGCTGGATGGCCTGCGCCGTCAGGTCTCCGCAGGCGGCAATATCGGCGAACGCCTGATGGCCACCGGCGCGCGTCACTACGGCGACATCCGCGCCACCGCTCAGCGCTGGCTGGAGGAGGTAGAGATCCCTGCCTCGCGTATCGACGATCTGCCCACCACCTTTTCTGGCGGCATGCAGCAGCGCCTTCAGATTGCCCGCAACCTCGTCACCCATCCCAAACTGGTGTTTATGGACGAACCTACCGGCGGGCTGGACGTTTCCGTACAGGCCAAACTGCTGGACCTGCTGCGCGGCCTGGTGGTGGAACTGGATCTGGCGGTAGTTATTGTCACCCACGATTTGGGCGTCGCGCGCCTGCTGGCCGACCGTTTGCTGGTGATGAAGCAAGGTCAGGTGGTGGAAAGTGGGTTAACCGACCGCGTGCTCGACGACCCGCATCATCCGTATACCCAGTTGCTGGTGTCGTCGGTTTTGCAGAACTGATTTTTTGTTGTGCCGGATGGCGGCTATGCCTTATCCGGCCTACGGAACGGCATCGCTTGTGCCGGATGGCGGCTACGCCTTTTCCGGCCTACGGAGCGGCATCGCTTGTGCCGGATGGCGGCTATGCCTTATCCGGCCTACGGAGCGGCATCGCTTGTGCCGGATGGGGGCTACGCCTTATCCGGCCTACGGAACGGCATCGCTTGTGCCGGATGGCGGCTACGCCTTATCCGGCCTACGGAGCGGCATTGGTTGTAGGCCTGATAAGCGAAGCGCATCAGGCAATCGAACGCAAAAATGTCTAAAGAGGCTAAAAATGAACGCGATCCGCGTTGAAAATGTCAGTAAAACCTTTGTCCTGCATCAGCAAAACGGCGTGCGTCTACCGGTGCTGCAAAACGCCACTCTGGACGTTAAAAGCGGCGAATGCGTGGTGCTGCACGGTCACTCGGGCAGCGGCAAATCCACATTGCTACGTTCGCTGTACGCCAACTACCTGCCAGATGAAGGACGCATCCACATCCGCCACAGCGATGAATGGGTCGATCTGGTGCAGGCCCCGGCGCGCAAAGTACTGGAGGTTCGCCGTTCAACCATCGGCTGGGTGAGCCAGTTCCTGCGCGTGATCCCAAGGATTTCCGCACTGGATGTGGTGATGCAACCGCTGCTGGATCTGGGGGTCTCCCGTGAGGAGTGTGCAGCCAAAGCAGCTAACCTGCTTACCCGCCTGAACGTGCCGGAGCGGTTGTGGCACCTGGCGCCGTCGACCTTTTCCGGCGGCGAACAGCAGCGCGTCAACATCGCTCGCGGGTTTATCGTCGATTACCCAATTCTGCTACTTGATGAGCCTACCGCCTCGCTGGACGCCAAAAATAGCGCCGCCGTCGTCGCATTAATTGAAGAGGCGAAAGCCCGCGGCACAGCAATTGTCGGCATTTTTCACGATCAAACCGTGCGCGACCGCGTCGCGGATCGTCTGCATCTGATGGGAACAACAGCATGATTATCAATAATGTAAAGCTGGTGCTGGAAGATGAAGTGGTGCAAGGATCGCTGGAAATCGAGGGCGGGGTCATTCGCACCTTTGCAGAAAGTCCGAGCAGCCTACCTGAGGCGCTGGACGGCGAAGGCGGCTGGCTGCTACCAGGGCTTATCGAGCTGCATACCGATAATCTCGACAAATTTTTCACCCCGCGCCCAAAGGTAGACTGGCCTGCCCACTCGGCGATGAGCAGCCACGACGCGCTAATGGTCGCCAGCGGCATTACCACCGTACTGGACGCGGTGGCAATTGGCGATGTGCGCGACGGCGGCGACCGTCTGGAAAATCTGGAGAAGATGATCAATGCGGTCGAAGAGACGCAAAAGCGCGGGGTCAATCGCGCCGAGCATCGCCTGCACCTGCGCTGTGAGCTGCCGCATCACACTACCCTGCCGCTGTTTGAAAAACTAGTCAGCCGCGAGCCGGTAACGCTGGTGTCGCTGATGGATCACTCGCCAGGCCAGCGTCAGTTCGCCAATCGCGAGAAGTACCGCGAGTATTATCAAGGCAAGTATTCGCTCACCGACGAGCAGATGGCCCGCTATGAAGAAGAACAGTTAGCGCTGGCGGCGCGTTGGTCACAGCCCAATCGCACGGCGATTGCCCAGATGTGTCGTGAGCGCCAGATTGCGCTGGCGAGCCATGATGATGCCACCCATGATCATGTGCTGGAATCGCACCAGCTTGGCAGCGTGATCGCCGAATTTCCCACCACCTTCGAAGCGGCTGAAGCCTCGCGCCAGCATGGTATGAACGTGCTGATGGGCGCGCCCAACATCGTGCGCGGCGGTTCTCACTCCGGCAACGTAGCGGCGCATAAGCTGGCTGAGCTGGGGCTTTTGGATATTCTCTCCTCCGACTACTATCCCGCCAGCCTGCTCGATGCGGCGTTTCGCGTAGCGGACGACGACGCCAACCGTTTTACGCTGCCACAGGCCATTCGTCTGGTGACCCGCAATCCGGCACGGGCATTAAATCTCGACGATCGTGGCGTTGTTGCCGAAGGCAAACGCGCGGATCTGGTGCTGGCGCACCGCAAAGGCGGCAACATCCATATCGATCACGTCTGGCGTCAGGGCAAAAGGGTATTCTGACTATGGGTAAATTGATCTGGCTGATGGGGCCATCCGGCTCCGGTAAGGACAGTCTGCTGGCCGAACTCCGCCAGCAGGAACCGGCGCAACTGCTGGTGGCGCACCGTTACATCACCCGCGCCGCCAACGCCGGGAATGAAAATCATATTGCGCTGAGCGAACAAGAATTTTTTACCCGCGCCGGGCAGAACCTACTGGCGCTGAGCTGGCACGCCAATGGCTTCTACTACGGCGTTGGCGTGGAGATTGACCTCTGGCTACACGCCGGTTTTGATGTGGTGGTCAACGGCTCGCGCGCGCATCTGCCCCAGGCGCAGGCCCGTTACGGCACATCTTTACTCCCCATTTGCTTACAGGTTTCTCCGGCGATTCTACGCCAGCGCCTGCAGGCGCGTGGACGGGAGAGCGAAACGGAAATCGCCGCCCGCCTTGAACGCGCAGCCCGCTACGCCCCGTATGACTGCCACGTCCTGAACAACGATGGAAGTTTGCTACAGTCTGTCGATACACTACTCACACTGATGGGACGCAAGGAGAAGAAACATGTCTGTCTGTGAATTACGCCGCGCCACGCTATACGATACCGATGCGGTTTACGCGCTTGTCTGTGAGTTGAAGCAGGGCCAATTCGATCTGCAGGCCTTTAGCGCTGGCTACGCCGCAAATCTGCAAGATCCCAATATGCACTACCAGCTGGCGCTGCTCGACGGACAGGTCGTCGGCTTGATCGGCCTGCACCTGCAGTTTCATCTGCACCACGCCAACTGGATTGGCGAGATTCAGGAACTGGTGGTGATGCCACAGGCACGAGGGTTAAGGGTCGGCAGTCAGTTACTGACCTGGGCCGAAGCCACCGCGCGCGAAGCGGGCGCAGAAGTCACCGAACTTTCCACCAGCACCCAACGCCTTGACGCACACCGTTTTTACCAGCGTGAAGGCTATACCATGAGCCATTTTCGCTTCACCAAACCGTTGTAGGGGGAGCCATGAGTCTGACCATTACGCTGACGGGAACGGGCGGCGCACAGCTAGTGCCGACATTTGGCTGCGACTGCGCGGCCTGCCAACGAGCACGCTTACAGGCACAATACCGTCGACGCCCATGTAGCGGGGTGGTCAAGTTCAATAATGCGGTGACGCTGCTGGACGCGGGGATCCCGCATCTGATGGACGACTGGCCGGCGGGCAGCTTCCAGCAGTTTCTGCTGACCCATTATCATATGGATCATGTACAGGGATTGTTTCCGCTACGTTGGGGCGTGGGGACGACCATCCCGGTGTACGGTCCGCCGGATGAACAGGGTTGCGACGATCTGTTTAAGCATCCCGGCATCCTCGATTTTAGCCATACCGTGGCACCGTTCGTGGTGTTCGACCTGCAAGGATTGCAGGTAACACCGCTACCGCTCAACCATTCAAAGCTGACGTTTGGTTATCTGCTGGAGACCGCACATAGCCGCGTGGCGTGGCTCTCCGATACCGCCGGACTTCCCGACAAGACGTTGAAGTTTCTCCACAATAACCAGCCTCAGGTGATTATCATTGACTGCAGCCATGCCCCGCGCGCCGAGCCACCGCGCAATCATTGTGATTTAAACACCGTTATCGCATTGAACGACGTCATCCGCTGCCCACGAGTGATCCTGACGCACATCAGCCACCAGTTCGACCTGTGGATGATGGAAAATCAGCTTCCCGCTGGGTTTGAGGCAGGATATGACGGAATGGAGATTGTGCTGGATTAATTTCCCGGACAATAAGACTTGTTAACAGGTCTCTTAAATCCTATACTAAGACCAGTTAAATGGTCTTTAGGAGCGATTATGCCGCATATCATTTTAAGCGATACCACCGCCAGTGTGAGTGAGCTGAAAAAGAACCCGATGGCAACTGTTAACGCAGGGGATGGGTTTCCGGTCGCAATCCTGAACCGTAACCAACCCGCCTTTTATTGTGTGCCAGCAGAGCTTTACGAAAAAATGCTCGATGCACTGGATGACCAACAGCTGGTTAAATTAGTCCATGAACGAAGCCAACAACCCCTGGTGGATGTGGATCTGGACAGCTACTTATGAGTTATACGGTAAAGTTCAGGGAAGATGCGCTGAAAGAATGGCAAAAACTTGATAAAGCCATTCAGCAGCAATTTGCCAAAAAACTAAAGAAATGCTGTGAAAATCCACATGTCCCTTCAGCAAAGCTCAGGGGAATAAAAGATTGCTACAAAATCAAACTACGAACATCAGGGTTTCGTCTTGTTTATCAAGTCATTGACGACACCCTGGTCATCGCGGTCGTTGCCGTCGGTAAACGCGAGCGTAGTGAAGTCTATAACCTTGCCAGCGAAAGATTACGCTAACGATCGTAATCTTCTTCCATTCTGCGTTCTTCGTCTTCTAACTGACGCCGTTCTTGATCGAGCTGACGCTGACGGTCATCCAGTTGGCGACGTCGATCTTCAAACTGGCGGCGGCGATTGTCATATTGCCTGCGCCGGTCGTCACTCATCTGGCGCTGCCAGCTTTCATCACGGGAGTCATCATAATCCCGCCCGTTGTCCGGTTTGTATGCGTCGTTAATCGCCTGCTGAATATTACCAATGGCGTCATCGATAATATCCGCCTGTGCCGATACGGTGGTCAGCATTAGCAAACTAAAAAGAAGGAATGTCGCGGAGCGTTGCATAAAACCAGCCTCATCAAGAAACTCGCTCCACGGTAATCAAAGCGTATTTGCGCGGGTAGCGGAGGAATCTCAATTACGCGAATGCCGCAGCGCCTGCGCCAGCTCTCCCCGAGTAAAAGGCTTACGCAATAGCGCCACATCCGGCAACGCCGGGTTATGCGCCGGACGTAAATCCTGACCGCTTATCAGCAGGATGGACAACTGCGGATAATGTGCCTGAGCATGGTTAACCACATCCACGCCGCTTAAACCACCTGGCAGCATTAAGTCGCTGATAAAAATATCAATCTCGGATGAAGCCGCCAGCATATGCATCGCCTGTTCCCCGTTTGCGGCCTCTAACGTCAGGTAGCCCAGCAGGTGTAATTGCTCGCACAACGTCTGGCGTACATCGTCCTCATCCTCGAGCACCAACACCAGTTTTTCACTGCTGTTCGCCGCATGTACCGCCACCGGTTCTGCCTGAGCCTGCACTGGCACAACGGCGCGAGGCAGTTGTAGCCTGACCGTCGTTCCCTGCCCGGGAGCGCTTTCAATCTCCACCCGGCCACCGGACTGGCGCACAAAACCGTAGACCATCGACAGCCCCAGTCCGCTGCCGCTTCCGGTCTGTTTGGTGGTGAAAAACGGCTCGAAGACCTGGGCTTTCACCTCCTGTGACATCCCGCTTCCCTGGTCGGCAACCTCCAGCATCACCATATCCTGCTTGCGCCCATCGCTGCGCGTGACCCGCTGATTCCAGGTACGGATTTTAATCGTGCCCGCCTGCCCGTCCATGGCGTCACGGGCGTTCATCACCAGATTGATAATGGCGTTTTCCAGTTGGCTGACGTCAATCCACGCGGGCCAGGCGGGAGACTGGGCTTCAATCTCCAGCGTCAACGTGGCCGGAAGAGAGTGGCGCATCAGTTCGCCCAGATTTTCCAGCAGCGTTTTCAGCTCCACCGCATGAGGGTGCAACGACTGTTTGCGCGAAAAGGCCAGCAGTCGCTGGGTAAGCAGCGCCCCGCGCTCGGCGGCTTTTAGCGCCCGATTGACCCGTGGCGCATCGGGCGACTCCGGATTCACCAGATCCAGACTGCCAATAATAACCGCCAGCAGGTTATTGAAATCATGTGCTAATCCACCCGTCAGTTGCCCCACCGCCTTCAGCTTTTGGCTGTGCAACAGCGCTTCTTCCAGCCCCTGACGCTCGGTGCGATCGATTTCCATCTGACTGGTTTTTTCTTTTAGCAATCGGGTGGTGTGCTCCAGCGACGCCGTATTCCGGGCAAAGACGCTAAAGGCGCGGGCCAGCTCGCCTAACTCATCACGCCGCTGCAGGGCCGGGACGCTGACGTCTGATTCACCGTGCGCCAGCCGGGTCATCGCCCGTGAAATGGCCGTCAGGTTGGAGCCGAGATTACGGTAGATATACCATCCGGCAAAACCGGTGATCACCACCGCCAGCAGCGCAAACACTAAAATAAACAACGCGCCGGATTGCAGTTCCTGATGGCTTTGCGCCACCCGCTGCTCTGAGATCAGCGCCACCTGCGAGGCATACTGATTGATATCGCTGTTGAGGATCGCCACCAGCGCTTTGATATGAAACATATACCAGTTGATGGCCAAATCGCTCTGCTCCAGCGCGGAAGAGAGCGGCTCCAGCTTATGCAGCTCCTGGTTGAAGTCGTTGAGGATACCGCTAATCAGCGGACTAGCATGGCGCAAGGGAAGCGCAGGCATCACCGCATCCAGTTGTTTCACCACCGAACGCGGCGTGGGCGTGTCGATGGCGGCAACAATTAAGCGGTCCATCTGCCCCAGCAGCGCATCATCCTGCGCGCCGGTCAACTTTTGCAGATGACGTAAATAGCTTTGATTTTGATACAGCGAACTGAGCAACGCGTTACGCTCCAGGTGTCGCCGCTGCCCGCGCTGCAACATCCCTTCTACGCTGCTTTGTAGTTCATTACTGCGCTGGATAATACGCTCGACTAGCACCGGCTCTTGCTGCGCCAGCGGCGCGGTAGCCAGTTGTTCCAGCGACTGCTTCAGCGCCTTTTGCGTCTCCTGCAGCCGCTCCGCTTCCCCTTTGTATTCCAGCGCCCCGACCACCTGCGACAGCCGCACTGCCGCCGTCGCCACGTTCGCCGTATCGCGCGCCAGGTTCATGCTGCCGGTCATGTCGTCAACGGTTTGCTGCTGCACCTGCTCCTGAATCTGGCTTGCGTGCTGAAAACCCAGCACCGCCACGCCGCTCACCATCAGCGTGACCGCCACCACCAGCAGATTGAAGAACAGCAATCGTCCGCGCGCACTGGCGAAAAAGTGACGTCCCGGTTGCGGCATATCACGCTCCGTGAAGAAAAATCGCAATATGACAAATATGAACGGCTTCTGACATTTTGCATTTACATTCCTGTGATGGACTGCTGATATCGGCCACCCCACAGGAGATCCGCCATGAGCAGGACACCGGTTCTGGAGATGCGCAACATTGCTAAATCGTTTGGCAAATTTTACGCGCTGAAAGGGGTCGATTTAACGGTCTGGCCGGGCGAGATTCATGCCCTGATGGGCGAGAATGGCGCGGGGAAGAGTACCCTGATGAAGATCCTCGCAGGGGCCTATACCGCCACCAGCGGTGAGATCCTGATTGACGGTCAGCCGTTCCACATTCGCGGGCCAAAAGACGCGCTTAGCGCAGGCATCACGCTGATTTATCAGGAGATGCAGCTCGCGCCAAACCTGACAGTGGCAGAAAATATCTTTCTTGGCAGCGAGCTGTCGCGCGGCGGTCTGGTCCAGCGTAAAGAGATGGTCATGCAGTCGCAGAAAGTTATCGACCGACTCGGCGCCCAGTTTAAGGCCAGCGACCGCGTGATGACGTTGACCATCGCCGAACAGCAGCAGGTGGAAATTGCCCGTGCCCTGCACCGTAAAAGCCGCATTCTGGTAATGGATGAACCCACCGCCGCCCTCTCCTCACGTGAAACCCACCGCCTGTTTGAACTGATCATGCGCCTGCGCGATGAGGGGATGGCGATTATCTACATCAGCCACCGCATGGCGGAAGTGTACGAACTCTCGGACCGCGTCAGCGTCCTGCGCGACGGACAATATGTTGGCAGCCTGACCCGCGACAAGCTCAACGCCTCGGAGCTGGTGCGCATGATGGTGGGTCGTCCGTTAAGCGATCTGTTCAACAAAGAGCGCGACATTCCCTTAGGTAAAGCACGCCTCAATGTTCATCACCTGACCGACGGCCATAAAGTCCAGCCGTGCAGCTTGCTGGTACGCTCCGGGGAGATCGTCGGCCTGGCCGGGTTAGTCGGCGCCGGGCGTTCTGAACTGGCTCAGCTGATTTTTGGCGTGCGTAAAGCCATCGGCGGCATGATTGAAGTAGACGGTGAACCGGTAGTGATCCACTCCCCGCGAGAGGCGATTGACCACGGCATTGGCTTTCTGACGGAAAACCGCAAAGAGCAGGGATTATTTTTAGAGCTGGCAGCGGCAGAAAACATCACCATGGCAACGCTGGAGCGTGACGCCAACTGGGGCATGCTCGATCGCAAAAAGGCGCAGGCTATTTCCGATGACGCCATCAAGCTGCTCAACATCCGCGTGCCGCACGCACAGGTACGCGCGGGCGGGCTGTCTGGCGGAAATCAGCAAAAACTGCTGATTTCACGCTGGGTCGCGATCGGCCCACGTATTTTGATCCTCGATGAACCCACGCGCGGCGTGGATGTTGGCGCCAAAAGCGAGATCTACCGGATCATGAACGATATGGCGCGCAAAGGCGTAGCGATCCTGATGATCTCCAGCGAACTGCCGGAAGTCGTCGGCATGAGCGATCGCGTGTACGTCATGCGGGAAGGAAGCATTACCGGCGAGCTGAACGGACAAAGTATTACCCAGGAAAATATTATGACGCTGGCTACCGGCGTGAACGACTCCCACCATCAGGCGGTGCCCCATGAATAATCCAACCCCTCCCCAGCAGGTGGTGAAATCCGCCTCCGCAAAAAAAATGCTGATGAGCGATCTGATGCAAACGGTCGGCATCTTACCGATTCTCATCCTGATTGTGGCGGTATTTGGCTTTATCGCGCCTAACTTTTTTACCGAAAGCAACCTGCTGAATATAACCCGTCAGGCGTCGATCAACATCGTGCTGGCGGCTGGCATGACCTTCATTATTTTGACCGGCGGGATCGACCTCTCGGTTGGCTCGATTCTCGGCACCACCGCCGTCGCAGCCATGGTCGTTTCTCTTATTCCTGAGCTTGCCATGCTGTCAATTCCGGCGGCGCTGATGCTCGGCCTGGTGCTGGGATTATTTAACGGCGCGCTGGTCGCTTTTGCCGGACTACCGCCGTTTATCGTCACGCTTGGAACCTATACGGCGCTGCGCGGCGCGGCCTATCTGCTGGCCGACGGTACAACGGTGATTAACTCCAATATCAGCTTTGAGTGGATCGGTAACAACTATCTCGGCCCGGTTCCGTGGCTGGTGGTCATTGCGCTGGCGGTGGTGGTGGTGTGCTGGTTCATTCTGCGCCGCACCACGCTCGGCGTTCATATCTACGCGGTCGGCGGCAATATGCAGGCCGCACGTTTAACCGGGATCAAAGTGTGGCTGGTGCTGCTGTTCGTCTACGGCATGAGCGGTTTGCTCTCAGGTCTTGGCGGGGTGATGAGCGCCTCGCGGCTGTATAGCGCCAACGGCAACTTAGGTATGGGTTACGAGCTGGACGCCATCGCGGCGGTGATCCTCGGCGGCACCAGCTTTGTTGGCGGGATCGGCACCATCACCGGCACGCTGGTGGGGGCGTTGATAATCGCCACGCTCAATAACGGCATGACGCTAATGGGCGTCTCCTATTTCTGGCAACTGGTGATCAAAGGGGCGGTGATCATCATAGCGGTGCTAATCGACAAATACCGTACCCGACACCATCAAAGTGCATAGACAAGCTTACTGGCCTGCTCATTCGTAGGCCTGATAAGCGCAGCGCCATCAGGCGTATAACAACAATACCCTACGTGAGGAAACGAGTATGCGTTTGAAGCCATTAGTGACCGCGCTCTGTGCTGGCGCCCTGCTTGCTGCAGCTCCGTTTGTGCAGGCAAAAGAACTGAAATCGATTGGCGTTACGGTGGGCGATCTGGCCAACCCGTTCTTCGTGCAGATCACCAAAGGCGCGGAGCTGGAAGCACGCAAGCTGGCAGGTGATAGCGTTAAAGTAACGCTGGTTTCCAGCGGTTACGATTTGGGGCAACAGGTGTCGCAGATCGACAACTTTATTGCCGCCAAAGTCGACATGATTATCCTTAACGCCGCCGACTCCAAGGGCATCGGCCCGGCGGTAAAACGCGCGAAAGACGCCGGGATCGTGGTGGTTGCCGTTGACGTGGCAGCGGAAGGCGCAGACGCGACCATTACCTCCGATAACACCCAGGCAGGTGAAATGGCCTGTAAATACATTACCGACCGCCTGAAAGGCAAAGGCAACGTCGTCATCATCAACGGGCCGCCGGTTTCCGCCGTCCAGAACCGCGTGGAAGGCTGCCAGACTGAGTTTAAACGCCACCCTGACATCAAGGTGCTGTCGCATAACCAAAACGCCAAAGGCAGTCGCGAAGGCGGGCTGGAGATCATGACCGCGCTGCTGGCGGCGAATCCGAAGATCGACGGCGTATTCGCCATTAACGATCCGACGGCGATCGGTGCCGATCTGGCGGCAAAACAGGCGCAGCGTAGCGAATTCTTTATTGTCGGCGTAGATGGATCCCCGGACGGTGAAGAAGCGCTGAAGCGCGAAAACTCACTATTTGTGGCGACTCCGGCACAAGATCCGCAGGTGATGGCTGCCAAAGCGGTCGAAATCGGCTATGACATATTGCAGGGGAAACCCGCCCCGAAAGAACCCGTGCTGATCCCGGTGACGATGATCGATAAAAACAACGTCGGCAGTTATAAGGGTTGGACGGTGAAATAAATCCTGAACCGACTAAGGCTCCTGCCACAAAGAGAGTCAAAGAAGCAAGAGCGCCCGTCAGGGCGCTTACCTCATAAAAACTGAGAGTAATAAATATCCATTTCCTCTTCTATATTATGACTCAGTATAAAAGAAAAAATCATAACCGCCGTGTAAATAACCAGAATACCAATAACCAAAGGTGCAAACGTATACCAGGGGTGACTTTGGAACAGTTCTAGTGGTACGAGACTTACAAATCCCATACACCATAAAATAATTGCGCACAATTTTATGACTCTCCAATAATCATGGAAATCCAGCTTATCAAGTGCAGGCCAGCATCCTGGATATTTAGCAGCTATTATGCCGGATTGAATAGTATCTGCGGATGTACTGGCGAATAACTGATGGCCTTGACCATATTTTGCAGCATCCGCAGCCAACGCTAATACAACCCAGCGCTGAACCTCTGTGCTTTGCCCAGTGACGGCCTCCAGTTCATATCGACTATCGGCCAAAATGCTCGTTTTTGCGTTTTCTAACCCACTAAACAATACGAATTTTGACTGCTTATCCAGTGAGTTGAACCATAGTTTTTTAATTTTACTAACATCAACTTGCTGTGCAGAAAGATATGTACTTACGATTTCATCAAGATAGTAAGGGGTACTGTCCATCATGCGTAATAAATATAACGGTGTGTCTTTATCTTTAAGCAGTTGTGTATTGGTAAAAATAAAGGCATTAGCACTTTCAAAAAAATCAGCATTATTTTCATCATGCAATTCAACGGTAATAACCAGGTTATTTTCAGAAATATTTAAATCAACCCACTCATTTATTAAAAAATAATCAGGACATTTGTGAAGAATATTGATTTTTCCGACCTTACCTTTGGGGATGCTCAGACTTGCCAGCACCGCCTTGAAACTATTGCCGATAGTGTCATCCGCTTCCTTAACGTACAGCCAGGTAGTAAAAGGCCGATAATCCCTGACAAGAGAACATTTGAGGGGCTCTATCAACTGCCTTAGTACTTTATCAACTCTGGCGTCATCCATTGAGTCAACTTCAATATCAATGCGTAACGGCGTTGCAGAACCTTCTGGCGCTTCACCCTCTAGTTTCTGAATTTTTAATGCCAGTTCAGGCACCGGGAGAATGGATGAATAGTCTAAAAGAGGCAATGCCCGTATTGCCCAGTTTTTCCACTGGTTCATACCATACTGCTCAAGATAACCCGCATAGTAACATGGAAAAGATATAACACCGTAAGTGATTACCACCACACACCAGATTGCTAATACTATTAGCGACGGGATACCTATTGCATTCCATATCAGATCATCAGGAACTTTCTTGTCCTGCAACCAGCTGAATATATTGTACGTTATAAAAAACAGAAAGATAGCACAGCTAATGATCAGCATAATATTAAGCGGGAATTTTTCTGGTTCTTCATAGGGATTCTTGTTTGGTATCTTCCATTTCCTCATTTGCTTGTCCCCGCCGTTGGTAGTGTGGTTTTAATTGCACAACCACATGCGGCCCTACAGCCATCCACAACGACGCCTTTGCCGTCCATTGTCCAGGTTGGCTCAAAATCAAGTATTGGGAAGGTACTTTTGTGCAGAATACAAACCACAGTATCCCCCTGTAAAGCGACAGGAATTCCCATAAACTTGCTACCAGAAGCTTTATTGACATATCCGCCATTTTCCAGCGGATCGTTTAGCCTGATTACACCTTTCATATTATTTCCCTGTATCCATATCGCAGTGCATCCGGGTCCAGCCCTTATAGCCCACCACCTCCGGCTCTTTGTCCGGCAGGTTTTGATAGTTAGCCTTATAACCTTCCGTTAAATGGGCTAAAGATGCTTTCATAAATACCACCGTTCCCCACGCAGCACCTGGAAACTCAGGACTGGTATGGCCGTCCACATACTCGCCACCGGATTTATGCTTGCCAGGTCTGTAGAGATAATAGGTGTCATCAAAGTATTGATAGTCTATACCTGGACCACCCGGCGCCAGACGCGGGTCGTCAAAAGGGTATGAGCTCATATACAAATGTCCTTGTGCAGTGGAAATAAATGCCTGATTATTAACCACCACCACTCTTTTTATTTCTTTTCCTTCAGGATAGTCGCGCATAATACCGTCTGAGTTTCTCTCCAGCGCCGGGAAAGAAGCCATATATATTGCGAGCTGCCACGTTTGACCGTAATCTTTAGATATCTTGTAAGCATCTGGCTCCCATCGCGGTATCAGAATATACTTATCTGACGGGTGAATATATACTCCGGAAAATACCTGATACGTTGAATAAATGCCATTTACTAATTCTTTATGTATATTTCTCCTGGTATCATGATACCAAAGCGCACCTTCACAATCGAAACCTTTTAGTTCGAGATACCGGCTATCATCATAGCGATAAATAACTTGTGAGGGTGTTTTTTTCGTACAGCCAGCGATAGCACATAGCGAAATAGTTCCGATTATTATTTTTAACGCTCTTCCCTTATTCATAATTCATCCTTAAACATTAAGCGGTTTGGGCATATCCCATTGCAGATTATTTCCCTGCATCCATATCGCAGTGCATCCGGGTCCAGCCCTTATAGCCCACCACTTCCG
>NZ_JAOWHJ010000068.1:78134-117068 GCF_030332695.1 Citrobacter sp. Cpo089
AAACAACATATCCTTCACAATCATAACCGATCAACTCCAGGTAGCGATTATCATCAAACCGGTAAATTACCTGTGAGGGTATTTTTTTTGTACAGGCAGTGATAGCGCATAGTAAAACCGCTCCGATTATTATTCCTACCGTATTTCTCAGTTTCATAATTTATCCTTAAACGTTAAGCGGCTTAGGCATATCCCATTGCAGATTGGGAGTCTCGGTATTATATATTTCATTATGTCTGGCAGGTTTAACCGTTGTTGAATGACAATATTCGTTAACCACGCCAAACTCGCCTGTCGGTAAAATATCATCCGGTCTATTCATGTAATCTTTTGTGTCAGCTTTATTCAATATCCCCGTTGTATAATAATCCACAGTTTTTGGCAGACCATTACGCTTCATACGCCAGTCTCCGCGCAGGAGTAGCTCGGTCCAGAATTCTCCACAGCGGTGATCAAATGCCCTGCATATTCCCACCGCCAGATCGAAGGCCATCGCTTTCGCGGGGGCATCTTTCGACATAACAATAGAAGAGTGCTGGCTGTAACCAATCCGCTCTGATTGCAGCCATTCTTTTTGCAGCTCATCCGGCGTTTTTTCATAAATCAGTTGAACGGTTTTATTGTATCCCCCACCCAGAACAACGCCTTTGGTATAAGGCTTACCATATTTTTTGGAGAACATCGCAAGTTCAGTGGGCGTTAATGCCTGGCCCGGCTGTAAAGAATCAAAACCGGCCCCGCTCAGCGTTCTGGTGTCGGTTTCAGTGCGCGAAATAACCGTGGCTTTTGCAGAAAATGAGATGTCCTGATCGGGTGAACCCGGCGCTATCGAATATTTATACTGACTTCCCGCGCCCTGTAACTGGTGTCTGAAGGTGACGGGGAGCTGCTCACCATTCACAACAACATCCGCAAATGTATATTGTCTGGTCGCCAGCGTATCCTGATCAAAACAACCTTTTTTAACGCCGGCATTTCAAAAGGCACGCTCAGTGGGCTGCCGCCTATTTCCGGACCATTTTCACAGAAAACCCTCTGGCGCAGATTATCTATGCCGCTGGCAATGTTATGGGGGACTCCCCGCCAGCCCAAACCCTGGACGTTAAGTAATGAAACTACACTGTCATTGGGGCAAAAATAGTTATATACCTTGCCAAAGTTATTACGGGTATAAAGTTTATTCTTGCGCCATTGAGAATTGGTTTTACTCAGGCACAGCGCGCCTTCTAATTCATCGATCTCGGTTTGCGTGTGATATTCCCCCTTGCCATATCTGGCGTTGGTCGCCATCAACTGGCAGAAATTGCGGAACGTCTGCTGCCGGGCGCGATCCGTTTGATGATGTCCGGGCGTCATACCTTCAGCAGCCGTTTTTTCCAGTGCGTAGGGAGAATGGTTGAGAATCACGCAGTCAGCGGGTTTCTCATTAGCCTGCATCACCAGCATATTGGCCAGCATGGTAATTATCGTTCCCTGGGAGTGCGCGACAATATTAATGGGATCGAATTTTGTTGCCGGTTCTCTTCGAATCATCAGGATTAAATCAGCCAGCCGCTGCGCGGCAAAAAACTGATAAATACGGTGCGGGTTATCACAAATAGGGTGCGTAAAATCCCCACCATTCAGATGAAATGAAGCAAATCCTGCCGCACCGTTCGCCAGGCCGCCGGAGCCAGGGCCTAGCATATCCGGAATAGTGGTTGTCGCATTGGCAAAGGTACCACCGCCTTTGGCGTACACATCGTCCAGCACGTTGCCGAAATTATCATTCTGATATTTCAAGGTGGTTTGGGGAATATGCCCCAGCTTTTCCAGCTTTGTGTTGTCATCTTCCTGATAGGCGTTGTAAGGCAGTTTTGCGGCGTCTCCTGATTTTGCCCGTTCTTCGCGATAACGCCGCTGGTCTTCTATATACGTCGCATGATCGACGGGTTTATATCCCCAATAAAATGGAATTACCGGGCTGCGTCCGGGCATTTTTACATTCTGCTGCTCGCCATCGCCCATATCCATTTTGTACTGCTGCCATTCATGTGGATACATATCCGTGCGACCCATACGCTCATTCAGGCCAGCGATAATACCCTGCTCCTGATTCTGATAGGCCTCGCCCACATCGTTGACGCCGTGCACAAGGATCACAATGCAGGGCATGGAATACTTAACGGGCACGTCGCAGACAGCCATTTTTCCGCCCGTTGATTTAGGCACGCCCTGTACACCTGTCGCCACCACCCGTGGATTAAAGGGACTGTTACTCATTTGGCAAAATCTCCATTTTCATTTCGTCCATTTCAGTCATATCCAATAACGGCGTCATTCCTTCATCGTCAGTGACGCCTTCAATGGTTTCGCCTGATGCCTTAGTCAGTCTGAATTTTGTCTTTTTCAGAACATCGTCTGGGTTGCCAGAGCCATGTAATTTAATGCGGCGATGAAACTGCTCCTCCTGAAAGACAGGGGTTTTATCTTTCGCCGACTCCGGTCCGCTCCAGTCAAGAGAGGTGCCTTTCAACTGCACTTTTGCGGGAGAGAATATTTTTACAGAGCCGTCTTCATTTATTCTGATACCGCCACCACCGCACAAAAGCTGGATATTCTTCCTGGCGCTGATGGTTACGTTGCCGTTCATACTCTGAATATGAAAATGCTTATCAGAAAGCAGGCCCATTTCGCCGCGCTGCGCCTGGACGGAAATATCATCTTTTGCGGCGATGATTTTGATTCCGATAGCTCTGCTGAAAAGTGACAGGCCCTGTCCAACGGCCATTGAGAGTTTTTTAAAGACGTTAAAACTGCCGTTGCTGGCGGCGTTTAGCGACAAATCTTTGTCTGCTGATAATGCCATCGTTTGTGGTGTCAGCAGGGCCATACCGTGATCGGCGTAGGCCACCAGTCCCGAACGGGTAAGCTGTTCAAGCGCAGCGTTAAGCTGCTGCTGCGGCCCCAATTCGACATTTAACGCCTGCGCCGTCAGCGCGCTCTGCTGAAGTGACGTTGCCAGCGTAAGCGCGTCCTGAAGCTGCTGAACCACTGCGCTCATATCAAGCTGCTTGCCCTGGGCTTTTGGCTGCGCCTCGGTCGTGAGTAATATCCCCTTTGCCGCCCTCAGGACCGCGCGGTCATCGGTGCGCAGTTCTGCGCCTTCGCCGCGAGGTTTACCGCCAGCATCTACAAGATGGCCCATGTTCAATTGCGTTTTGCCGTACTCGGTACTCAGTTTGACGTGTTCCTGCCCGCGCCGATCCTCCATTCGCAGCTTATTCAGACCCGCAGTACGGATGACGTTGCGGGTATTGTTGCGACTGGTAACGGGGTCTGGCTTTGGAGCATGATGCAGGGCATGCGCAATGAAAGGTCTTTCCGGATCGCCGCCTTCAAACGCAATGGCGACCTCTGTGCCCTGGATTAACGGAAAGTGATGACCATAAGTATCACCGGCATAAACCCGCGCCAGACGAACGGGCATGCTTTCATAACCTTGCCTGTGCTGGTCGAGGTCAAAATCAAACTTCACCCAATAGCGACCCTGCACATCGATATGAGCATATTGGTCATTGTCTATTGGTGATGAAACGATCGCGGGAACAGTACCTGCAATACGTGGCCGGGGTAGCGGCTGCGGTCGAAAACAAACGTTCTGGCTGTAGGGAATACCGATAAGCCGGGACTGGAGCGCTGCATCACGCCTCCCCGTCACCTGCATTGCCGTTACCACAAATCCAGAGGCGAAGGCATGTGGAATGGCGCCGTCAATTTCCAGCACCATCCCCGGCACGATCGACGGACTGGTGGTCATACCGGTTAAAATGGATTGATTATTAAGAATAATTTCGTGATGCAGTTTGGCGTAAAACCAGCTGGACTCGCCTGGCTGCGCCTCGGCAAATTGCGATCCTGGCTGATGATGGATATCCGCATAGCGATACTCTGTGCCATATGCCGTAGTCCTTTCCGCAGACACATCGGCGTCAGCATTTAGCATCAGCGAGTTTGCCAGCCTGTAATCAAAGTTCTTCACTTTAACGCCAGCGGAGACAACGTTGTGCTTTGATACCAGCTGATCGATCGAATACTCATTTGATGTCAGCCCGGCATGGGATGAGTGCATAATCTTTTGATCAAAGAGGTATTGGCATTGTGAATCACTGAAAATAACCACCATAATGTGCGAAACAGCATGATGATTTGCGATCCTGAACCAGATCCCAACTTCTGACAGGATGCGGCTGATAAACGCTAAATCCGACTCCTCCCACTGGACGATCATTTCCCGGTTGGGATAGATACAAACAAGATTATCAAAGTCGATTTCATAATCGGCAAAAGCATGTTCTTTGAGGATCTGCGTGACCAGTTTCGGCACATTTATGTTCAGGTAAATAGCCGAACGCTTGCGTCGTGAGAGTAATGCCAGCTTATGCTCCAGCCTGATTTCATACAGTGATTCATCCGCTGATGTACTAATAAGCGAAAATGACGTAATGACGCCTTCAATTTGCCGTTCATATAGCCACATCTCAGAACCTTGAATATATTTATTCCAGCTATGATTAGGTGCTCTGATTTTCAGCGAGCCTTCAATGTTAAGAAGTGAGTCAGGAGGGATGCTTTTTTGTTTTGATGTGAATGTAATTTTATAACTGTATGGTTTACTTAACTTTTCATGACCTTCAATTGTTTCAACATCCAGCAACCCTAACTTACTCTCGCCCCTTACGGAGAATAAATACTTATTGATACTCTCCTCTGAAACTATACCTTCAAGATTATAGAAACCCGAACCTTTTTTCATTATCGCATCCCTTGCAAAAAGAAAGTAATACATAAGAAATAAAGTCCAGTCAGCATATCAACAATAATAAAAAAAGGTTGTTTTTTTACTGAAAAAATCTGGAAAGTAAATTAATTATTATTAGTCAAACACGTAATATAATTACGACATATAAATAAACGATTAACTGACGCGATTTTAGATTCAATGAAATAATTTTTTAACAAAACGATTTATATAACGCCGCATTCGTTTTTCACCGTGAGGCAACGATCAAGCAGTCACATCCAAATGGTTCCAAAAACTGAGAGGGAACTAAAAAAAACAAAACATTAACCCAATGATTTACAATAACATTTATAGAAGCATTCTTTTTATTTATTTTTTTATTGAATAAATCACATCCTCCCATAAAAAAACACAATAAAATATAACTATTCCCTATTCTGCTGTGAGGGGAGAGGTAACTGGATTATTCCCATGTGTTCCTAAGGAAAGATTTTGGTTTTCTCCCTCTCCTTTTGAGAGAGGGCCGCATAAAGGTCATCTTATCAGCCACAGGAGAATCAATGAAACGCTCCGCAATAAACGAGATCCTTGGCCACACGCGCCAGTTTTTCTCTCAGCACGACGTGCATCTCCCCCCTTTTGCCAGCTTCCCCCCGACCCAATGGCGCAAGCTTGATGCCACAGCCTGGAGCGAAGTGTTCGACCTTAAGCTCGGTTGGGATGTCACCGCGTTTGGCGGCAACAATTTCGTCGCGCAAGGGTTAACGCTGTTCACTCTGCGTAACGGCTCGCCGAAAGGTATGCCTTATGAAAAATGCTACGCCGAGAAAATCATGCATGTTCGCGATGCACAGGTCACGCCGATGCATTTTCACTGGCGCAAGCGCGAAGACATTATCAATCGCGGCGGCGGCAATTTAATAGTGGAACTGTGGAATGCGGGGATCCGGGAGCAAACGGAGCAGACCGACGTAAGCGTGGTGATTGACGGCTGTCGGCAAACCCATGCGGCAGGCAGTCAGTTGCGCCTGACGCCGGGTGAAAGCATCAGCCTGCCACCGGGCCTGTATCACAGCTTCTGGGCGGAAAAAGGTTTTGGCGACGTGCTGGTCGGCGAGGTTTCGTCTGTTAATGACGACGACCACGATAACCACTTTTTGCAACCGATCGCCCGCTATAACGACATTGAAGAAGACGAACCTGCGCAGCTGGTGCTGTGTAACGAATATCGCCTGTTCCGCTAACCAAGGAGCGCATTATACCGTTGATATCTCTCGCTGATGGCCTTGCCCATGCCCGTGAGCATCGCTATGCCTTAGGGGCGTTTAACGTTCTGGATTCACACTTCCTGCGTGCGCTGTTTGCCGCGGCAAAGCAAGAACGTTCGCCGTTTATCATCAACATCGCCGAGGTGCACTTTAAATATATCTCGCTGGATTCTCTGGTCGAAGCGGTCAAATTCGAAGCCGCACGGCATGACATTCCGGTGGTGTTGAACCTTGACCACGACCTGCACTTTGAGTCGGTGGTTCGGGCACTACGCTTAGGGTTCAGTTCAGTAATGTTCGATGGCTCCACGCTGGAGTATGAAGAAAATATCCGCCAGACCCGAGAAGTGGTAAAGATGTGCCACGCCGTCGGCGTATCGGTGGAAGCCGAACTGGGCGCGGTGGGTGGTGATGAGGGCGGCGCGCTGTACGGCCATGCCGACGAGTCGCTGTTTACCGACCCGATGATGGCGCGTGATTTCGTCGACAGAACCGGGATTGACGCACTGGCGGTCGCCATTGGCAATGCGCACGGAAAATATAAAGGCGAACCGGTGCTCGACTTCCCGCGTCTGGACGCTATTCGCCAGCAGGCGGCAATCCCGCTGGTACTGCACGGCGGTTCCGGCATCAGCGACGACGATTTCAAGCGCGCGATTGAACTCGGCATTCATAAAATCAACTTCTATACCGGCATGTCGCAGGCGGCGCTGACGGCAGTAGAGGCGCGGATGGCGAATCGTCAGCCGCTGTACGACGAATTCGCCGAACTGCTACTCGGTATTGAAGAAGCCATTACCGATACCGTTTCAGAACAGATGCGCATTTTTGGCAGCGCGGGACGGGTCTGATGGAACGCAAAGGCGTTATCGCTGCAGGCAACATGCTGGTCGATCACGTGCATCAAATTGTGCAGTGGCCGGAACGTGGCTGGCTGGCGGAAATCACCCGTAGCGAACGCGCCACGGGCGGTGCGCCGCTTAATGTGCTGCTGACGCTGGCAAAAATGCACACTGGGCTGCCGTTGCAGGCGGTGGGGTTAATCGGTCAGGACAGCGACGGCGACTACATCATGGCGATGCTGGAGCAGTATCACGTTAATCGCCAACACGTGCAGCGCACCACATTCGCCCCCACGTCGATGTCGCAGGTGATGACCGATCCCAGCGGTCAGCGCACCTTTTTCCACTCACCGGGAGCCAATCGGCTACTCGATCTGCCCGCGTTTGAGCAACTGGATACCTCGATGAAAATCTTCCATCTGGGTTATCTGCTGCTGCTCGACAGTCTGGACATGCCGGATGAGGAGTACGGGACGCGTAGCGCACGGCTGCTGGCACAAATGCGCGACAACGGCTTTGAAACGTCGCTGGATCTGGTCTCACGCAAGGGCGACCCGCGCTACCAACCACTGGTAATGCCAGCCCTGCGCCATATCGACTATCTGGTGATTAACGAGCTGGAAGCCGGGGAGTTCAGCGGGCTGGAGATCCGCCAGCCCAACGGCGAACTGCATATTGCGCACATCGCCACCGCCGCACGCGAATTATTGAATGCAGGCGTACGCCAGCGGGTGGTGATCCACTGTCCGGAAGGTGCCTGGGGTGAAGCGCCGGATGTGCCGGGCGTCTGGATCCCGTCGCAGTACCTGGCGCAGGAGGAGATCGTTGGCAGCGTCGGGGCGGGAGATGCGTTTTGCGCTGGATTTTTGTATGGCTGTCATGAGCGTTGGTCGCTGACGGACAGCGTCAGGTTGGCACACGCCTGTGCGCGGGCAAGTTTGCTATGCGCCAACGCGATAGATGGCGCGAAGACGCTGGCAGAGTTAAAAGCAGAAATGGCTGACGCCTGATGCGCTGCGCTTATCAGGCCTACGACCGTATCAGGCCTACGGGGTCGTTTTCGCTTTTGTAGGCCGGATAAGGCGTTTACGCCGCATCCGGCAACTGCACACGATCACGCCGCCTTATCGTGATGTTGCACGTCGGCGGCAAACACATAACCCAGCCCGCGCAGGGTTTTGATCAACATTGGCTGGTGCGGGTTGTTCTCTATTTTTCGCCGCAGCCGCATGATTAACACGTCAATAGTGCGGTCAAACACCTCAACGCTGTCGCTGCGCGTCAGCTCCAGCAGTTGTTCCCGACTCAGCACCCGGCGGGCATTTTGGGCCAGCGCCAACAGCAGGCTGTATTCCCCCTGCGTCAACTCCACCTTCAACTGCTGGGGATTATGCAGCTGGCAACCGGCGGTATCGAGATGCCAGCCATTGAAAGAAAGCCCCGTGGTTTGCGGACCGCCGCTTTCTGCCGTTAACACGCCAACGCGTCTGAGCACCGCCTTTACCCGAGCTACCAGCACCCGCGCATTGAACGGCTTACCGATATAGTCGTCAGCCCCCATTTCCAGCCCAACAACCACATCCGACTCGCTGCCAAGCCCGGTCAGCATCACCACCGGTAATCCGGGCCTCAACTTCTGCACCTGTTGTAGCACCATCAGGCCGTTAATATCGGGCAACATCATATCCAGTAATACCAGAGCGATATCCGGCTGAGTCTCAATGCAGCGCAGCGCCTCCTGCCCGGTGTGACAGGCGGTCACCGTAAAGACGTGTTCGCTCAGCACATCCTGTAAAAGCGTGCAGACAGCGATGTCATCATCCACAACCAGTATGGCTGGCTTCATTGTTTTTCCCCATTTCTGGCCAACTTAAATGAGTGTGATTGATTCTGCACAGAGTGACAGCGATAAGGCACAAGGATGTGCGGGAAACATAACCTCGGTCACACTGCCGGGCCGTCACGTATTGGAGATTCGTCACGTCAAATATGACGACAGCCTGTTTTTCGTCAGAGTTTTGCGCAAAATTCGCCCGTAATATCGACTAATGCCCCTGATAAAAACATGGCATAAAAGATGCATAACAAAAACGACAAGCGCGTATGCGCGATTTGATTAACTGGAGCGAGACCGATGAAAAAAGTCGTCACGGTTTGCCCATATTGCGCATCAGGTTGCAAAATCAACCTGGTGGTCGATAACGGCAAAATCGTCCGGGCTGAAGCGGCGCAGGGGAAAACCAACCAGGGTACCTTGTGTCTGAAGGGCTACTATGGCTGGGATTTTATCAATGATACCCAGATCCTGACCCCTCGTCTGAAAACCCCTATGATCCGTCGCCAGCGTGGCGGCAAACTGGAATCCGTTTCCTGGGATGAAGCGCTTGATTACGTCGCCAGTCGTCTGAGCGCCATCAAAGCGAAGTATGGCCCGGACGCTATTCAGACGACCGGTTCATCTCGCGGTACGGGTAACGAAACCAACTATGTAATGCAAAAATTCGCGCGCGCCGTTATTGGTACCAATAACGTTGACTGCTGCGCTCGCGTCTGACACGGCCCATCGGTTGCAGGTCTGCACCAATCGGTCGGTAACGGCGCAATGAGTAATGCTATCAATGAAATTGATAACACAGATTTAGTATTCATCTTCGGGTACAACCCGGCGGATTCCCACCCGATCGTGGCGAATCACGTGATTAATGCTAAACGTAACGGGGCGAAAATCATCGTCTGCGATCCGCGCAAAATTGAAACCGCGCGTATTGCCGACATGCACATCGCGTTGAAAAACGGCTCGAACATCGCGCTGCTCAACGCTATGGGTCATGTCATCATCGAAGAAAAACTGTACGACCAGGCGTTCGTCGCCTCCCGTACGGAAGGATTCGAAGAGTACAGCAAGATCGTCGAAGGCTACACGCCGGAGTCCGTCGAAGATATCACTGGCGTTAGCGCGCAGGATATTCGTCAGGCTGCACGTATGTATGCCACGGCGAAAAGCGCGGCCATCCTGTGGGGCATGGGTGTTACCCAGTTCTATCAGGGCGTGGAAACCGTGCGTTCACTGACCAGCCTCGCAATGCTGACCGGCAACCTCGGTAAGCCGAGCGTGGGCGTTAACCCGGTTCGTGGGCAGAACAACGTTCAGGGCGCATGTGACATGGGCGCGCTGCCGGATACTTATCCGGGCTATCAGTATGTGAAAGATCCGGCTAACCGCGAGAAGTTCGCTAAAGCCTGGGGCGTGGAAAGTCTGCCTGCTCATACCGGTTATCGCATCAGCGAACTGCCGCACCGTGCAGCGCATGGCGAAGTACGCGCGGCGTACATCATGGGTGAAGATCCATTACAAACCGATGCTGAACTCTCCGCAGTGCGCAAAGGCTTTGAGGATCTGGAACTGGTCATCGTGCAGGATATCTTCATGACCAAAACTGCCGCTGCCGCAGACGTTATTTTACCGTCTACGTCATGGGGTGAGCATGAAGGCGTATTCTCCGCAGCTGACCGTGGCTTCCAGCGCTTCTTTAAAGCCGTTGAGCCGAAGTGGGATCTGAAAACGGACTGGCAGATTATCAGTGAAATCGCCACCCGTATGGGCTATCCGATGCACTACAACAACACCCAGGAAATCTGGGACGAGTTGCGTCATCTGTGCCCGGATTTCTATGGTGCCACTTACGAGAAAATGGGCGAACTGGGTTATATCCAGTGGCCTTGCCGCGACACCTCAGAAGCCGACCAGGGTACGTCTTATCTCTTCAAAGAGAAGTTCGACACCCCGAACGGCCTGGCGCAGTTCTTCACCTGCGACTGGGTAGCGCCAATCGACAAACTCACTGAGGAGTACCCGATGGTACTGTCTACAGTGCGTGAAGTCGGCCACTACTCTTGCCGTTCGATGACCGGTAACTGTGCGGCGTTGGCCGCGCTGGCGGATGAACCGGGCTATGCCCAGATCAACACCTCCGACGCAGAACGCCTGGGCATCCAGGATGAAGAGCTGGTGTGGGTGAACTCGCGTAAAGGCCGGGTCATTACCCGTGCGGCAGTCAGCGATCGTCCAAACAAAGGCGCGATTTACATGACCTACCAGTGGTGGATTGGCGCATGTAATGAACTGGTGACCGAGAACTTAAGCCCGATTACCAAAACGCCGGAGTACAAGTACTGTGCTGTAAACGTTGAACGCATTGCCGATCAGCGCGCTGCCGAGCAGTATGTCATTGATGAGTACACCAAGCTGAAAGCCAGCCTGCGCGAAAGCGCGATGGGTTAAGCTTCCCCTGACGGCCTCCATTCGGAGGCCGTTTTTTTATGCACATAATCTCTCTATACTGTTCATTCCCTACACTAAATCTAAATATAAGATGAAACGACTTTTCGCCTTGATGGTGTTAATGACATGCTTTGTCCATGCCGAAGAGCCCGGTAGTCAGTTTTTGAAAGCCGCCGAGTCCGGAGACCGACGTGCACAATATTTCCTCGCTGATACCTGGTTTAGCTCAGGCGATTTGGGTAAAGCGGAATATTGGGCGCAAAAAGCCGCCGACAATGGTGATGCCGATGCTTACGCATTGCTGGCTCAGATTAAGATTACCAATCCGGTCAGTCTGGATTACCCCCAGGCCAAAACGCTGGCGGAAAAAGCGACCCAGGCAGGCAGTAAAACCGGGGAAATTACGCTGGCGCGTATTCTGGTCAACACTCAGGCTGGACACACCGATTACCCCAAAGCCATTACCTTGCTGCAAAACGCCTCCGAGGACCTGGAAAACGACTCCGCCGTCGACGCGCAAATGCTGCTTGGGCTGATTTACGCCAACGGCGTGGGTATTCCCGCAGACGATGAGAAAGCGACGTGGTATTTCAAACGTAGCTCTGCCATTTCCCGCACCGGTTATTCCGAATACTGGGCTGGGATGATGTTCTTAAACGGTGAGCAGGGTTTTATCGTGAAGAATAAACAGAAGGCACTGCACTGGCTGAATTTGAGCTGTACGGAAGGATTCGATACCGGCTGCGAAGAGTTTGATAAGTTAACCAATGGGTAGCCGTTGTCGGCCTGATAAGCGTAGCGCCATCAGGCAACCCGGAGAAGGTTGCCGGATGGCGGCGTTGCCTTATCCGGCCTACAAGGCGGTCTTATCAAACTGACCTAATACTTCGCGCTCATAGGCCAACGCTTTTTTGCGGTCAAATTTGTGTTCCCACTTGGAGATAACCAGCACCGCCAGTGCGTTACCCACCACGTTCAGCGCGGTACGCGCCATGTCGAGGATACGGTCAACACCGGCAATAAACGCCAGGCCTTCCAGCGGGATCCCCACGCTGCCCAGCGTTGCCAGCAGCACCACGAATGATACGCCCGGCACGCCCGCAATCCCTTTCGAGGTCACCATCAACGTCAACACCAGCACGATTTCCTGCCACAGCGACAGGTCGATACCATACAGCTGCGCAATAAAGATCGCGGCAATACTCTGGTACAGCGTTGAACCATCAAGGTTGAATGAGTAGCCGGTCGGCACCACAAAGCTGGTGATTGAAGCCGGTGCGCCATAGGCTTCCATCTTCTCGATAATACGCGGCAGTACGCTCTCGGAGCTGGCGGTAGAGTAAGCCAGAATCAACTCGTCTTTCAGAATGCGGATCAGGATCCAGATGCTCAAACCGCAGATACGCGCGACAATCCCCAGCACCACCAGCGCGAAGAACAGGATGGCAAAGTGCACCAACAGCACCAGCTTCGCCAGCGGCCACAGGGAGGCAAAACCGAAGTTCGCGACGGTAACGGCAATCAGTGCGAAAACGCCGACTGGCGCATAGCGCATAACCATGTGGGTCACTTTAAACATGGTTTCGGAAATAGAGCGGAACACGGTAACCAGCGGCTCGCGGTGAGTTGCCGGCAGGGAAGACAAGCCTAAACCGAACAGCACCGAGAAGAAGATAATCGGCAGCATATCGCCTTTTGCCATTGAGGCGACGATATTGGTCGGCACCAGTGACAAAATTGTCCCCATCAAACCATGCGCGTGGCTCTGTACTTCTGCAGTCGTGCTTTGATATTTCGAAATATCCACGGTCGCCAGTTGCGACATATCAATCCCGGAACCCGGCTGGAACACATTAGCCAGCGTGATCCCAAGGATAATCGCCACGGTGGTGATCACTTCGAAATAGAGAATAGTTTTGGCGCCAATGCGGCCCAGCTGTTTTGCATCACCGACTCCGGCGATACCGACAACCAGCGTAGAGATGACAATGGGCACAACGATCATTTTGATCAGATGGATAAAGATATCGCCCGCCGGTGACAGCAGGTTTACAACCAGCCATTCACGGCTGTCACTATGGTAATGCAGGTAACTCCCTAGCAGAATGCCCAGCACCATGGCGATTAGAATCTGCCATGCCAGGCTGACTTTCAAATTTTTCATAACAACGGACTTCCTCGATGGAGCGCTATTCCACATGCGGTGTGTGGGAATAGTACATACTGAAAGGGTATGAATTGTGTTGCGTTCGTTTATGGAGTTTTTTAACGCTTATTATCATTATCATCTGCATGGCATTCCGCGCAACCCTCTAAGAACAGGGCTTTTGGCTGATTTTATGCATAAAAATGCAATTTTATCGCGGTATTGATGAATAACTTTTTGTTATAAAAGAATTTTAATATGTTCAAAAATGAAGAAGTCATGGTGTGAGTTTTTTTCGCCCATTTGTTCGTTTGCCTGTTTTTTAAACAGGCCAAATGATACAAATCACAAAAAAAACAAATTTATTTTTGCCGATTCTGTAATAACTTCGCCATATTAATAGAGTCAACGAGCTGTGCCCGGTTCACCCTCGGCGAGTTTAAATCCATAACCTTTTGCCACACTGAAATAGCCTGGGCGTAGTCTGCCTGCATAAACGCATCTGAGGCTAACAGCATCAGCGCGGTGACCTCTGCCGGGTCCAGCGCCAGAGCCTTATCAATCATCTCGCGAGTGGGCGGCGTCATATGTTGTCCGGCCTGGTAATACAATACCGTTGCCATCGCTGAATAGATCTCAGCATTTTCACCGCCGACACGCAGCGCCTGTTCGTAGGCCAGCAGCGCATTATGATACGCGTTTTGCCAAAGATAATACTCCCCGAGTTGCGCCCATTTCACGCCGTCCTGTGGATTAGCACGAATCTGCGATTGCAGCAAAAGCAGCTGTTTTTCCTGAACATTCTCATCGGTGAAAGCATGTAAAGGGTCCGCCAGTCTCGTCTGCTCCTGACGAACCGCCTGCCATTTTGGCGTCAACAAGTAGCCTCCTATGCAGGCCACAGCCATCAGCACCGCCGCAGCGGTCAGCCGCTTCACAGGCATTGGGCGTAACAGCGGTTCGGACTGGTTCATTGCTCACCCTCCTCCGTATGCTGACGTCTTCTCACTCGCCAGACCACCACACCTACCAGCAATAACAACAGGCACGGTAACGCCCACAGCAGCAACGTTTGCTCATTCAGCGGCGGATTATAACGAACGAAGTCACCATAACGCTCGGTCATCCATGTCGTGATCTCAGCTTCGCTTTTCCCTTCCGCCACCATGCTATAAACCTGATGGCGCATACTGACCGCTACCGGCGCATTGGATTCCAGCAAGTTTTGGTTTTGACACTGCGGGCAGCGCAGTTGGCTGGCAATAGACAGCGCTTGTTCTTGCTGCTGCGGGTTGGCAAACGTCCATGTGTCCACAACCTGGGCATGGGTAGCGAAAGGGATGAAAAACAGGAGGAGCGTTAAGAGTAAAAATTTTTTGCCGGAAGGCGCTGCGCTTATCCGGCCTACGGTTCGCGCTGCCTGTAGGCCGGATAAGGCGTTTACGCCGCCATCCGGCAACGCTGTTATTAATTTACGCATCACGCTTCCTTCCTCGCCATCCGCTCAGTAGCGCGCCAAAGACCATTAATAGTCCCCCACCCCAAATCCAGCGCACGCCGGTCTGCACGTACAAACGCATGGCATAGCGGTCAGGTCCGGTTTTTTCACCCATTACCGCGTACCAGTCATGCATCAGATTCCAGCGGATCCCCGGCTCCATCATCTGTTGACGGCGCGCGGCATAGAAGCGCCTTTCGGGTTGCAGGCTGCCAATACGTTTCTCATTGTGCCACAGCGTGATCTGCGCTTTTTCACTGGTGTAGTTACCTTTGGCTTCCAGGTCGAGACGCTCAAAACGGAAAATGTAACCCGCCAGTTCAACCTGCTGCCCAGGGCTCAGGTTCAGGCTTATCTCCTGACGGCTACCGCTGGAAAAGACGATCCCCGCCGCAAACATCAGCACCCCGGCATGCGCCAGCAGTGCCGGAAGCTGGATGCGGAAAGACACGTTGCGGCTTCTGACCGTTGCCAGCACGATAACCAGCAGCATCAGCAGGCCAAAGGGCAGCGTAGCACGGTTAAAGTACGGTGCGCCTACGGAGAGCCGTCCCCAGCCGAACAGCCCGTAAATCATCGGGTAGAGCGTGCCAATCAACACAATCAGCAGCACCGCACTAAAGAGCAGCAGCGCAACCAGAATCAGCATCTCGCGTGACCAACCGCCAAAACGTGCATTCTGCCGGACTTGCTGGCCCCGCCAGGCGTACAGCCCGAGCGACGCCAGACTCAACACGGTAAACAGCGCAAACAGCGGCGCGGCGCGGACGTTATCCAGCGCGAAAGCATGCACCGAAACGAGAATGCCGGAACGCACAATCAGCGTCCCCAGCAGCGATAAAATCAGCGTGACGATCGCCAGCAGCAGCGACCAGTGGCGGAAGATTCCGCGCTGGCGCGTGATATACAGGCTATGCAGCAGCGCGCTGGCGGAAAGCCAGGGTAATAAGGAGGCATTTTCAACCGGGTCCCAGAACCACCAGCCGCCCCAGCCCAGCTCGCAGTAGGCCCACCAGGAGCCGAGGATAATCCCCAGCGTCAGCGCGCACCAGCCGGGCAGCGCCCAGCGCCAGCACACCCAGGCGCTCTGCGCATTAAAGTCACCACGTAGCAGCGAGGCCAGCGCCACGCCTGCCGCCACCATCAAACCACCGTAACCCAGGTACAGCAGAGGTGGATGGAGGATTAACCCGAGATGTTGCAGCATCGGGTTAAGGTCGCGCCCTTCAATGGCTGGCGGGAAGATGCGCACGAACGGATCGGACCATAGCACCACAAACAGCAACAGCAGGGCCGTTATCATTGAAAGGACGCTGAGCGTCAGCGGAAACAGCGCGTCGGTATCACGCCGATAGCGTAAAGCGAACAGCGCGCTCCAGCCGGAAAGAAACAGCACCCACAGCAGCAGCGATCCTTCATGACCGCCCCACACCGCCGCCAGTTTTAATCCCCACGGCAGCAGGCTGTAGCTGTGCTGAGCAACGTAGACCACCGAAAAGTCGCTGGTCAAAAAGCAGAATACCAGAATGGCAAAAGCCAGCAGTAGCAGGGTAAATTGCGCCCACACGCCCACCGTTGCAAGCCGCATCACCCCTTGCCAGCGCTGGCGGACACCCACCAACACGGCAAGCGGGGTCAACACGTTGACCCCAAGGCTTAATAACAGCGCCAGAAAACCGGCTTCAGGAAGGAGAACGTCCAGATATCACCTTACGCAACGGTTAGCTGACCCGCATAGAGTATAAAAAAACGCAGCAGCAGTACGCCGGTCAGGCTGGCGCCGCAGACTGCCAGCACGCCATGAAACGTCGAACTGCGGTTGGCCCAGGGTTTTAGCAGCATCGGCAGTATCAGCCCAAGCCCAGCCACGCCAAGCCAGAACCACCAGGTCCAGAATCCGCCGCCCAATGCCGCCGCCAGCGCACGCATTTTGCCGTCATCGCCCAACGCCAGACCGACGAAGAACGCCGCCAGCAGGAAGATCTCCAGCCATACCACCGGGACTTCCATGCGGTGCACAAAGTGCGCTTCGGTGCTGTGCGGGTTGCTACGATGGCGTAACGCCATGGCGATCAGCGCCACCGCGGCGCCGGAGGAGATCCCAGAGAACAGGAACAGCACCGGCAGAATCGGGTTATTCAGGAACGGGTAAGATTTCAGCGCCGACAGCAGGAAGCCGGTGTACGCCCCGAGCAGAACCGCCAGCACCAGCATTAACGTCTCAAGCGCACGATGGAAAGGCCCGATCAGCGTCAATACTTTCTGCACGATACCTAACCGCGGCAGCCAGCGCTGTTGCAGGGCAATCACCTCTTTTTCAAAGATTTTTGCCAGCCACAGCACTAACACCACCATGTACAACTGGAACAGCATGACCCCCATTGACATCACCGAAGTGAAGCTGTAGTGGAACATCAGTTTCCAGAAAGTCCATGGACGCGTCAGGTGGAACACCAGAATTAACAGACCGAGGATAATCGCCCCCGGTCCTAACACCAGAGTAGTGCGCAGCAGCGTGCTGTCCGAACCGCCCGCCTCCGGATGGAAGCGACGCAGCAGAATCGCCAGCGTGACCAGTCCGGCAGAGATACCTATCAGGAACAGATAGATGGCAATGGGCCAGTCCCACACCAATGATTCAAAATGAAATGCAGAAGCGGATGTCATTGGCTCACCTCCCCAAATTTAAAGGGAACGCGGTAGACCTTCGGTTTTGTACCCAACGCCAGCTTGTAACGGTAGGTCGTTTTCTGCTGCAACAAACGGGAGATATCGCTGTTGGGATCGTCCAGATTACCAAACGTCAGCGCCTTCGTCGGACATGACTCAACGCAGGCGGGCTGTTTGCCCGCTTTCAGGTTGGTTTTCCGGCAGAAATCGCATTTATCCGCCGTTTTGCTCACCGGATGGATAAAGCGCACGCGATAAGGACACGCGGCGATGCAGTACTGGCAGCCAACACAAAGGTCCGGGTTCACATCCACAATGCCGCTGGCGGCATCGCGATACGATGCCCCCGTCGGGCAGACGTCAACGCAGGGAGCGTGGTCGCAGTGCTGGCACGAGTGACGGAAGAAGCGATACTTCACATCAGGAAACGTACCCTGTGGCTCACTGCGAATAATCGTCAGACGCGATACGCCTTCCGGCACGTTGTTGACTTCGCGACAAGCATCCATACAGGCCGTACAGCCGATGCATAATGACTCATCATGTACCATACCGTAACGCACGCCGTTGATGTTCAGCGTCTTCGCCACAACGCGCCCCGCCGTCCCGCTCACTGCCACCAGCGCGCCGACGCCGGTGATAAACTGGCGACGAGAGCAACTCATGGATGCTCCTTAAGCAACGGAATCGACGCCGGGTTAAAGTTCGGATTGTTACGCTGATCGCTGTGGCAATCGACGCAAATCTTGATCCGTCCTTTATCGCTCAGCGTTTGCATCGTGTCTTGCTTCGGATGCAGTGAGTGACAGCTGGCACACGCCACTTTGGTTACGTGGACATCGTGCGGCCAGAACGCTTTTTGCAGCTGCTCAGGCAGGTGACAGGACATACAGACGCTGTTCTGCTGCTCCACGTTGTACATCGGCTCATTAAAGCGCATCACATCTTTCACCCCTTCACGGTGGTTCGGTGACGGCTGGCCGTGACAGTTGGTGCAGGTGACCGGCAGTTTGTTATTCGGGTTGATGACTTCCGCATGCTTACCATGCATGCCTTCGGTATCCGGCTTGTGACAGTCCAGACAGGCGGCATCCGGATTACGCTGTTGGGTAACCGTCCAGCGTTGATCCGACTCCTGTGGCGTTGGCGTGGCAGTGATTCCACTCAGGCTCCATAACAAGCCTGACGCCAGCACCCCAGCAGTTAATAACGAACGTAATACGCTCATATTCACTCCGTTGAGTTATCCGCCCCTTGCGGGGCGAAATGGGGTTATTGGCTTAACAGACCGTTTTTACGCGCCTGATCTTCCCACTGCGGAATCACCGTTTTGATGAAGTCCTGCTTCTCAGCATTGATTTGCTGCATGTTCAGACCAATCGCCGCCTGGGCTTTCTCTTTGGTCGAGATATCCGGCAACGGAATTTCATGCGTGATGCCTTTGGTCGCCAGCAGACGGACCAGTTTGGTACGCGCGTCAGCGGCTTTATCCATTGCGCTACCCAGCATCCGCAGACCTTCTTCCGGGGCGTGCATATGAATGCCGTGTGAGGCGATAGACAGGTCCCAGCGCCATTGTGCGTGACGGATATCTTCCAGAATCGGCTTCATTTCCGCTTCAGTCGCGCCCGCATCCCATGCGGCTTTCGCTTCGAAGTGCGCACGAACCAGCTGATCTTCAACCTTGATTTTCAGGTCATGAATGGCCTGTTTACGCTCGGCGACCACTTTTTGCAGGGACGCTTTGTCCTGGGTGTGGCAGTTCGCGCAGGTCTGAGGGAAGTTATCGAACGGATTACCAATCTTATGGTCGGTGTAGATCTTGCCTTCCGCGTTTTGCACTTTCGGCATGTGGCAGTCGATACAGGTCACGTTGTTCTTGCCGTGAATGCCCGCGCTCCAGGTTTCATACTCCGGGTGCTGCGCTTTCAGCATCGGCGTTTTAGACAGGGAGTTGGTCCAGTCAGAGAAAGCAATGTTGTCGTAGTATTTCTCCATGTTCTCGACTTTCATGCCGTCGTCCCACGGGAACTTAACGGCTTTGTTTTTACCGTCGAAGTAGTATTCCACGTGACACTGGCCGCAGACCATGGATTGCTGGTCAAAGCGACCGGCTTTCTCAAACGGTTTACCGATGGCTTCCATCGCGCGTTCTGCATAAGGACGCGACAGAGTCAGTTCTGGCTTGCCTTTGGCGAAGTCTGGTGACGCGGTATTATGGCAATCCGCACAACCGAGGTTGTTAACAATTTCCGGACCGCCGCGCGCCCATTTACCGTGGAAGTAGCCATCTTCACCGTCTTTCTGGATAAGACGCGCTACGTCCGGGCTTTTACAGCTCCAGCAGGCCATCGGCAACGGACCATCTTCTGCCGTTTTTGGTGCGCCGGTACGTAAGGTTTCACGGACATCGGTCACGGCATACGCGTGTCCCCGCGGTTTGTTGTAATCGCGCGAGAATGGGTATCCCGCCCACAGGATCACCAGACGCGGATCTTCTGCCAGTGCATCTTCACGGGCTGATTGCTCAGACGTGGCTTTCCAGGAGAGATATTGATCGGGATGCTGAGGTGCGAAGGTTTCATTCTTCGCTTCAACGGTGACGGTTTTTGCAGGTACAGAAGTTTGTTCAGCGTGAACAGCAGAAATAAATAATAAAGGTAATAACAGGCTGAAGAAACGGCGTACGCGTGATTTTATCCTTGCCATAGGGGTCTCATCCAGATGACGCCATTATCTGCAATGGCGGTTCTTTTATTGTTTTCCACAACAGCAACCACACGAATACTGTCATGACATTGCTCCACCCTATTTGTAACAAGAAACCACACTGAAAATGTTGTTTTTAATCAATTGTAAGTGTATGTAAAATACCACTTTAGAGTTATAATACCCCTCTAACCTCTCACTCTTTTGTCTAATTCAGAGACAGATCACCTTTTCAACAATCCTTTAGATAACTGCATGTTATCGCGAGATTTGATCAATTTTTGCTAGTTCCCTTCAAAATTTAGTTTGTCGCTAATTTGCACAATTCGTTTATTGCGTGATCTGCCGCGCAAATACTAAACAAAACTCTCAAAGCCCCTACATTTAACGTTTATGAGACATATTATTAACATCCTACAAGGAGAACAAAAGCCATGAGCCAAATACATAAACACGCTATTCCCGCAAACATTGCGGATCGTTGCCTGATAAATCCGGAGCAGTACGCAGAGAAATACCAGCAATCCGTTAACGAACCCGACACATTTTGGGGCGAGCAGGGAAAGATTCTTGATTGGATCAAGCCGTACAGCCAGGTGAAGAACACCTCCTTCGCACCAGGCAACGTGTCTATTAAATGGTACGAAGACGGCACTCTGAACCTGGCCGCAAACTGCCTTGACCGCCATCTGCAGGCAAACGGCGATCGTACCGCCATTATCTGGGAGGGCGATGACGCTACCCAAAGCAAAAACATTACCTATCGCGAGTTGCATCGCGATGTCTGCCGTTTCGCCAATACGCTACTGGATTTAGGCATTAAAAAAGGTGACGTGGTGGCCATTTATATGCCGATGGTGCCAGAGGCTGCGGTTGCCATGCTGGCCTGTGCCCGCATAGGGGCCGTGCATTCTGTCATCTTCGGTGGTTTCTCACCGGAAGCCGTCGCCGGACGTATCATCGACTCTAATTCACGCCTGGTGATCACCGCCGATGAAGGCGTACGCGCCGGACGCGCTATCCCGTTGAAAAAGAACGTCGATGATGCGCTGAAAAACCCGAACGTGAAAACCGTTGAACATGTGGTCGTCCTCAAACGTACCGGTGGTAAAACGGAGTGGCAGGAAGGCCGTGACCTGTGGTGGTCCGATCTTATCGAGAAAGCCAGCTCAGAACACCAACCGGAAGAGATGAACGCGGAAGATCCGCTGTTTATCCTGTATACCTCCGGTTCAACCGGCAAGCCGAAAGGCGTGCTGCACACCACCGGCGGGTATCTGGTCTACGCTGCAACCACCTTTAAGTACGTGTTTGATTATCATCAGGGCGATATCTATTGGTGTACCGCTGACGTGGGTTGGGTAACCGGACACAGCTACCTGCTGTACGGCCCGCTGGCCTGCGGCGCAACCACGCTGATGTTTGAAGGTGTGCCAAACTGGCCAACGCCTGCGCGTATGTCGCAGGTTGTGGACAAGCACCAGGTCAATATTCTGTATACCGCACCGACCGCCATTCGCGCACTGATGGCAGAAGGCGACAAAGCGATTGAAGGTACTGACCGTTCGTCGCTGCGTATCCTGGGTTCCGTTGGCGAGCCGATCAACCCGGAGGCGTGGGAGTGGTACTGGAAGAAGATCGGCAACGAAAAATGCCCGGTCGTCGATACCTGGTGGCAGACCGAAACCGGGGGATTCATGATCACCCCACTGCCGGGCGCTACCGAGCTGAAAGCCGGTTCTGCAACCCGTCCGTTCTTTGGCGTACAGCCTGCGATTGTCGATAACGAAGGTAATCCGCTGGAAGGCGCGACGGAAGGTAACCTGGTGATTACCGACTCGTGGCCAGGCCAGGCGAGAACCCTGTTTGGCGATCATGAACGCTTTGAGCAAACCTACTTCTCTACCTTCAAGAATATGTACTTCAGCGGTGACGGCGCGCGCCGTGACGAAGATGGCTATTACTGGATCACCGGACGAGTGGACGATGTGCTGAACGTCTCCGGCCACCGTCTGGGAACGGCTGAAATCGAATCAGCGCTGGTGTCGCATCCGAAGATTGCTGAAGCCGCAGTGGTCGGTATCCCGCATAACATTAAAGGTCAGGCGATCTACGCCTACGTCACGCTGAATCACGGCGAAGAACCGTCACCTGAGTTGTACGCCGAGGTTCGCAACTGGGTGCGTAAAGAAATTGGCCCGCTGGCAACGCCAGACGTGCTGCACTGGACCGACTCACTGCCGAAAACCCGCTCCGGCAAAATCATGCGCCGCATTCTGCGTAAAATCGCGGCGGGCGATACCAGCAATCTGGGCGATACCTCGACCCTCGCCGATCCTGGCGTAGTTGAGAAACTGCTCGAAGAGAAGCAGGCCATCGCGATGCCATCATAACAAAGTCCTGAAAATGCCGGATGGCGACGCGAAAGCGTCTTATCCGGCCTACAAATCTGACCCTACCCTCTCTTCACCGGGAGGGAAATATAAAAAACCTCCCCCAAAGGATTTCGTGTTGCAGGACTGCGACAGCAGCCAGGTCATGCCTGCTGCGCGAAAGACGAAGGGGACCTCTGGAGAGCTCTGTGATGAATGACCAAATTTATCAGCGGATAGAAGACAGTGCGCGTTTCAGGGAGTTAGTGGAAAAACGGCAACGGTTTGCCACCATTCTGTCCATCATCATGCTGGCAGTTTATATCGGCTTTATTTTATTGATTGCCTTTGCGCCGGGCTGGCTGGGTACTCCGCTACACGCGGGAACCAGCGTCACCCGCGGTATTCCGATTGGGGTCGGTGTGATCCTTATCTCCTTCATCCTGACCGGGATCTACATCTGGCGGGCAAACGGTGAATTCGATCGCCTGAACAATGCGGTTCTGCACGAGGTTAAAGCATCATGAAGAGAGTCCTGACGGCGCTTGCCGCCACGCTGCCCTTCGCCGCAAACGCGGCGGATGCTATTAGCGGTGCAGTCCAGCGCCAGCCAACCAACTGGCAGGCGATTATCATGTTCCTGATTTTCGTCATCTTTACGCTCGGCATTACCTACTGGGCGTCAAAGCGCGTACGTTCGCGTAATGACTACTACACCGCTGGCGGTAACATCACCGGTTTCCAGAACGGGCTGGCGATTGCGGGCGACTATATGTCGGCGGCATCGTTCCTCGGGATTTCCGCGCTGGTGTTTACCTCGGGTTATGACGGGCTGATCTATTCCCTCGGCTTCCTGGTTGGCTGGCCAATTATCCTGTTTCTGATTGCTGAGCGTTTGCGTAACCTGGGTCGTTACACCTTTGCCGACGTTGCGTCTTATCGTCTGAAGCAAGGGCCAATCCGTATTCTGTCCGCCTGTGGTTCCCTGGTGGTGGTTGCGCTGTACCTGATCGCGCAGATGGTTGGTGCAGGTAAGCTGATTGAGCTGCTGTTTGGTCTGAACTATCACATCGCTGTCGTACTGGTTGGCGTGCTGATGATGATGTACGTTTTGTTTGGCGGCATGTTGGCGACCACCTGGGTACAGATCATCAAAGCCGTACTGTTGCTGTTCGGTGCCAGCTTCATGGCCTTTATGGTGATGAAACACGTCGGCTTTAGCTTCAATAATCTGTTCACCGAAGCGATGGCGGTACACCCGAAAGGCTCAGCCATTATGAGTCCGGGCGGACTGGTGAAAGATCCGATCTCCGCGCTGTCGTTAGGTCTCGGCCTGATGTTTGGTACGGCAGGCTTGCCGCACATCCTGATGCGCTTCTTCACGGTTAGCGATGCCCGTGAAGCACGTAAGAGCGTGTTCTACGCCACCGGTTTTATGGGTTATTTCTACATCCTGACCTTTATCATCGGCTTTGGCGCAATCATGCTGGTAGGTGCTAATCCGGCGTACAAAGATGCTGCGGGCGCGCTGATTGGCGGTAATAACATGGCGGCAGTTCACCTGGCGAATGCGGTAGGCGGTAACCTGTTCCTCGGCTTCATCTCAGCAGTGGCCTTTGCCACCATCCTGGCGGTGGTTGCCGGCCTGACGTTGGCGGGCGCATCGGCGGTTTCTCACGACCTGTACGCCAACGTATTCCGTAAAGGCGCAACTGAACGTGAAGAGCTGCGAGTCTCGAAGATTACCGTACTGGTGCTGGGCGTAATTGCTATTCTGCTCGGCGTGCTGTTTGAGAACCAGAACATCGCCTTCATGGTGGGCCTGGCGTTTGCTATCGCGGCCAGCTGCAACTTCCCTATCATTCTGCTCTCCATGTACTGGTCAAAACTGACCACGCGTGGCGCAATGTTGGGTGGCTGGTTAGGCCTGCTGACGGCGGTTGTGCTGATGGTGCTTGGCCCAACGATTTGGGTCCAGATCCTCGGACACGAAAAAGCCATTTTCCCGTATGAGTATCCGGCGCTGTTCTCCATCAGCGTAGCATTCCTCGGGATCTGGTTCTTCTCAGCCACCGACAACTCAGAAGAAGGCAACCGCGAACGCGAGCAGTTCCGTGCTCAGTTCATCCGTTCCCAGACCGGGTACGGCGTAGAACAAGGTCGCGCGCACTAACTTCCCTTCTCCTCCGGCTTTCGGGCCGGAGGATTACATCCTTTCTCAGAACATCAGCTTCGCCACCAGTGGTGCCACCAGCACCATCACCACGCCGGAAAGCATCATCACCAGGCTGGCAACGACCCCTTCCTGCTGACCGAGCTCATAAGAGCGTGCCGTGCCTGCGCCGTGCGATGCTGCGCCAAATCCTGCGCCTTTCGCCATCCCTTCACGAATAGAAAGCCGTAAAAACAGCACATCGCCGACCGCCATACCAAATACACCGGTCACCACCACGAACAATGCCACCAGGTCCGGCTGCCCGCCCAACGGTTCTGCCGCCGCCAGCGCAAACGGTGTGGTGACGGAGCGCACCGCCAGACTGCGTTGGATCTCATCAGGCAACATAAACAGGCGCGCCAGCCATACGGAACTGGTGACGGCCACCAGCGTTGCCGTTACCACGCCCGCCGTCAGCGACATCCAGTGACGCTTAATCACGGCAAGGTTGTCATACACCGGAACGGCAAAGGCGATGGTAGCCGGGCCTAACAGCCACAGCAACCAGTGCGATTCACCAATATAGTTTTGCCAGGAGATATGGCCGAAAACCAGCATCAGCACCAGCAGGGCCGGGGTGAGAACTAATGGCATCAGGGGTAATTTACGAAAACGGCGATACAGACGCTTATTGGCAAAGTAGATACCCAGCGTAATCACCAGACACAATACGCTTAACTGGAAATTACTCACGGTTTAGCCTGCGCATTTCATAGCGATACACTTTATCCACGACCCACGCCGTTGCGCCGAGCACCATCAGCGTACTGATCGCAATCACGGCAAATATACGCCAGCCATCAACCAGCAACAGCTGCGTGTAATTCACAACGGCGACCACCGCCGGGACAAAAAACAGAAGCATTTCAGCCAGTAACCAGCGAGCACCTGCGCGAATCCAGTTCAGCGGGATAACTCGACAGACAATTAACGCCAGCATAAGCACCATCCCTACCAGGTTGGCAGGAAGCGGCAGATGCAGCCAGGAGACAAGATATTGAGCAAATACAAAGAGACCTGCATACAACAGAACCTGAACGGGGATCTGGAGTCGATGAATAACGGCAGGCGTCACGCGGCTTATCGCCACAGCCATGAGGGTATGTCCTTAAAAAATAGAGAGCGCCAGTATAGAGAGCCCCCGTCCAGGACTGAAATGAATTAAACTCATTGCAGGCATAGTCTTAAGGAATAATCATGGATATCAGAACGCTGAGATATTTTGTTGAGGTGGTTCGTCAGCAGAGCTTTACCCGCGCAGCGGAGAAGCTTTTTGTCACCCAGCCCACCATCAGCAAGATGTTGAAGAACCTTGAAGACGAGCTTAACTGCACGCTGTTAATCCGCGACGGTCGGCGACTGCTGTTAACCGACACCGGGCAGGTCGTTTTCGAACGCGGCCTGGCGATCCTTGCCGAGTTTCGCCAGCTTGAAGCGGAACTCAGTGACATTAATCACCTCAACAAGGGCGTGCTGCGCCTCGGTATCCCGCCCATGGTGGGGATGTTGATGGCCGGGCCGATCGGCCTTTTTCGCCAGCGCTATCCCGGCGTGGAGCTGAAGGTCTCTGAATTTGGCGGCTTAACCGTTCAGCAGGCGGTAATGAACGGTGACCTGGATGTCGCGATGACCGCGCTGCCGGTTGAAGAAGAGAGCGGTCTGGCAACCCTGCCGCTTTTTAGCCATCCACTTTGCGTGTTGGTTCCTCGCTCCGGTCAGTGGACAACGTGCGAATCCATTCCCCCTGAGGCGCTGGCGGAACATCCGCTGCTTATCTACAACGAAGATTTCGCGTTGAGCCGCCAATTGCTTGAGCTGTTTAGCCAACACAACGTCAAGCCCCGCATAGCGGTGCGCAGCGGGCAGTGGGATTTTCTGGCGGCAATGGTACAAGCCGGAGTCGGGATTGCCATTTTACCAGAGCCGATTTGCCAGCGACTGGATAAGCAAACGTTGCGCTGGATCCCTCTGGAGAGTGACTTACGCTGGCAGTTGGGCATGATTTGGCGCGAAGGCGTTTATCTGTCGCACAGCGCCCAGGCGTGGCTCAAATGCTGTGAAGGATTTTGGCTACCGCAAGCGTCGTAAAATGCCGGATGCGGCCTACATCGGTATGCTGGTCTTGTAGGCCTGATAAGCGTAGCGCATCAGGCACGTTCACCCGCATTAAAATCCATTATTTCACCTGCCCAATCTTGCGGGTACAAACCGTGCCTCACATCACGATAAAATGTTGAAAAAGGCCAGTCCTGTACCTGCTTTACCCAACCGTGCTTCACCGGGTTAATGTAAATATAATCAATATGCTGGCGATAATCATGTTCATCACGGATGGTGTGCTCCCAAAAGCGAGATTGCCAGATATGTCGGGAAGACAATGAGTGGGTGAAATGCTTCTTAATTTCCCGCCAGCGAGAGGAATAATCCGCATCATTGTCAGGTAACGTCCATATGCAATGCATATGCTCGGGTAAAACGACCCACGCATTAATGCGAAAAGGCCTAACCTTTTTGACCGCAGCGATTGCACACCGAAGCGCGTGAATGTTGGCAGTCAGAAGATGGCTTCGACGGTCCTGCAGATTTACCGTAAAAAACCAGGTTCCCCCATTGATGTAATTTCGTCGATAGTTGGACATGTTTCCCCCTTTCCTCAACCGTATGGAGAAAAGAGGGAATCAACAAGAGGGATGGATTCGTTCAGGAAAGCCGCTCGCAAATTACACGATGAATAATTTCTTGCAGCCAGTTGCGCGCCATTTGGCACACCCTTCGCCGGATGCGGTTAGCGCCTTATCCGGCCTACATCGCTATTTCCGGTCTTGTAGGCCTGATAAGCGTAGCGCATCAGGCACACCCGTCGCCGGATGCGGCTAGCGCCTTATCCGGCCTACATCGCTGTTGCCGGTTTTGTAGACCTGATAAGCGTAGCGCATCAGGCACACCTTTCGCCGGATGCGGTTAGCGCCTTATCCGGCCTACATCGCTGTTGCCGGTCTTGTAGGCCTGATAAGCGTAGCGCATCAGGCACACCCGTCGCCGGATGCGGCTAACGCCTTATCCGGCCTACATCGGTATGCCGGTCTTGTAGGCCGCATCAGGCACTACCGTTTACTGATTCTCGATCAACAGCGCTTCCAGCAAATCCAGGTCGTGCAGTAATTTTTGCAGCGTTTCATTGCTGATTTCACGCGTGGCGCGCAGGTGATAAAGCTCCGCGCGTTCTGAACGTAGCGCTGCCAGGCGGAAACGCCGTTCGAGGTTTTCTTCCTGCATCGAGCTTTCCACATCGTTGCGCCCGTCGGCGCGTCGACGCAGGTTACCAATCACGCGGGAACTCACCTCGGTGAGCAACTGGTTATCGATGTTCTCTTCGGTGTCTGCGGCCAGTCGCTCCTCCATTTTCTGGATCGCGACAATCGCCACCTCTGCCGTGGCGGCGCGAGCAATACGTTCCTCTTTCTGCTGCTGCGAGTGGTCTGCAACTTCCAGATGTTGTAGCAGAATCGGCAGCATCACCACGCCAACAAACAGCGAGAACAGGATCACGCCTGCGGCAAGGAAGATCAGCTCATATCGCGCCGGGAAGCCGCTACCGTCCGGTAACAACAGTGGAATGGAGAGCACACCTGCGAGGGTAATGGCCCCGCGTACACCGGCAAAGGAGGCGATCATGATTTCACGCGTCGTCCAGGATCCAAACTCCATCGGTTTTTTCTTCAGGAAGCGCAGACTGAACTTTTTCATGGTCCACAGCCAGCCAAAACGTACCAACATCAACGCCACATAAATCAGCACGACATCGGTAAACAGCATCCAGATTTCAACATTCGGATCGGCCTCGGCCGCCGCCAAAGAAGACTCCAGAATTCCCGGTAACTGTAGCCCTAACAGCAAGAAGACCATGCCGTTAAATACAAACTCCAGCATCGCCCAGGTACTGTTAGCACGTAAACGCATCGCCAGCGGCGCGCGGCGCATCACCCCGGAACGGGTGATCGTCATCCCGGCAGCGACCGCCGCGAGGATACCGGAAACGCCGATATGTTCCGCAATCAGGTAAGACGCAAACGGCAGCAGGAACAGCAGGACTATTTGCGTTGCCGGCTCGTCACCGCCCCAGCGGCTGAGGAAGCGCAGGGAGCGACCGTACAGCCAACTGACGACAAAACCAGCCAGGATGCCCCCAATCGCCACTTTGAAGAACTCAAGCGTTGCGCCACCAACGGTGAATACCATCGTGCCCATCGCCACGGCGACGGCAAACTTCAGAGAGACCAGACCGGAGGCGTCGTTCATCAACGCTTCGCCCTGCAGGATACCCATGATTTTCTTCGGTATACGTCCCTCTCCCACAATGCCGGAAAGTGCGACAGCATCGGTTGGCGATAGCACAGCAGCCAGCGCAAAGGCTGGGATGAGAGGGATCCCCGGCACCAGCCAGTAAATCATAAAGCCAATGCCGACCACCGTGACCAGTACCAGCGCCAGCGCCAGGCCGAAAATCTCTCGCCCGTGCTCGAGAAACTCACGCGTTGGCGTCTTCCAGCCATCGGCAAAGAGCAGCGGCGGGATGAACAGAACCAGGAACAGCTCAGGATCGAATTCCACATGCAAACCAAACGTCGGCCACGCCAGCAAGGCGCCGATGGCGATCTGCATAAGGGGTAAAGGAAGTTGGAAGGGCAATACGCGAGTAAATACCCCCGACAGCGAGACCACAAGGGTCATGATGAGTATGGTGAAAAAGATTTCCATGCGTTCCCTGTTTGCGATGTTTCTTATGATTGCTAATGAGAGGCGTCGTGCCTCAATTCTATCTAATTGAGAGTAACGCAAAAGACAACGAGTGTGTTCTGAAAATGAAAACGGGCGGCCAAAGCCACCCGTTTTTAGGATCGTCAGGAAATCAGAATCAGATAGCCCAACCGCCGGCGTAGAAGGCCACCAGCGCGATGGCGATCACCACGGTGCCGATGTTCAGTTTGCGCCATTCACCAGAAACGATGCGGCCAATTACCAGGGTAGCAAAGCCAATCATGATGCCGGTAACGATGTTGCAGGTCAGCACGATAAATACGGCCGTAACCAGTCCTGCCATCGCGTCGACAAAGTCAGCAAAGTCGATTTTCGCGACGTTGCTCAGCATCAACAGGCCCACATACATCAGCGCAGGTGCCGTTGCGTACACAGGTACAAGATAAGAGAGCGGAGAGAGGAACAGAATCAGCAGGAACAGTACGCCAACGGTGATCGCTGTCAGGCCGGTTTTACCGCCTGCCGCCGTACCCGCTGCAGATTCAATGTAAACCGCCGCCGGAGCTGCACCCACCAGACCAGAGAACACGCTGCTCAGGGAGTCAGTGGTCAGCGCTTTGCCACCGTCGATAATCTGTCCGTCTTTATCCAGCAGATTCGCCTGTCCGGCTACCGCGCGGATGGTTCCGGTTGCATCGAAGACAGCGGTCATGACCAGCGCCAGCACGCTCGGCAGGACAATCGGGTTCAGTGCCCCCATGATATCCAGGCTGCCGATCAACGAGTTGCCGTTTTCATCACTCAGAGACGGCATAGCAAAAATGCCGGAGAAATGCACGGCCGGGTCGAAAATCAGACCAACCACGGAAATACCGATAATGGTCAGCAGAATGCCACCCGGTACTTTCAGTTTTTCGAGGCCAATAATCACCGCCAGACCAATCAACGACATAATGACCGGGAAGGTATCGAAGTCACCCAGCGCAACCGGCAGGCCGTCCAGCGGGTTCTTAATCACCAGGCCAACACCGTTTGCCGCAATCAGCAGCAGGAACAGGCCGATACCAATCCCCGTGCCATGCGCAACGCCCTGCGGCAGATTGCGCAGGATCCAGCTACGGATACCGGTCGCGGAAATGATGGTAAACAGGACACCCATCAGGAACACCGCACCCAGCGCAACGGGCACGCTAATATGTTGGCCCAGTACCAGACTGAATGCGGTAAATGCGGTCAGAGAAATGGCGCAACCAATTGCCAGCGGCAGGTTTGCCCACAGGCCCATCACGATTGAACCGACGCCTGCGACCAGACAGGTCGCCACAAATACAGCAGCAGGCGGGAACCCGGCTTTACCCAGCATCCCCGGAACCACGATAACGGAGTAGACCATGGCCAGGAAGGTCGTTAATCCGGCAACGACTTCCTGACGAACGGTACTGCCGCGGAGCGAAATTTTAAACCAGGCGTCGAGTGAACCGCCGGTACGCGCTGAAGGCGTAGACATAGAAAACATCCCCTGAGAGTTTATTTTTTCGTCATTATGCGTGCTGGACAATCCACTGCCTGCTAAACGTTTTCTCCATGTGCCAGGTTTGCGTCAATAGGGGTGTCGCAAAAAAGCAAACGTTTAGCTCCGCGCATAAAAAACGGGTGGTAAAAAAAAGCAAACGATTATCCAGCGATCATACGCTGGTTTTCAACTGAACTTTGCCGCTTTTTACTCATTTCTTCTTATAACGCGCAAGAAATAACCAGTCGATGCGCAAACGTTATCGTCAATGCGCAATTTGGCAACAAATTTCGCGGAGTTATTACAACATCGGCGTGTTTATTTCGCGCAACTCGCGCAAGAAAACAGGTGAAGATGCGTAAAATTTTTTGGCTAAAAAATCACCATTTCACTGGCAAATGGAGGAAGGTGGCTTACACTTACATTATCAACACAGGCCGGAACCTCCCCTAATGTGCTCGACTGAGGGGTGTTGATGTCGGGGGAAACCCTCCCGTGAACCAGCGGGATAGAGTGAAAGACAAAGACCGGAACCAAACTAAAGCGCCCTCTGTGGCGCTTTAGTTTTATGCCCTTCATACCCATCACATATTTTAAATCAATTAATCATCTTCCAGCAGCCGCGCTCCGGTCCCCTGCTCGCCAAGCTGATCGCCTGGGTTACGCAACGGGCAATCGCTGCGTGACAAGCATCCGCAACCAATACACCCATCCAGCTCATCGCGTAGCGCCACCAAAGTATGAATGCGTCGGTCCAGTTCTTCACGCCATTGCGAAGAGAGCTGCTTCCACTCTTTGGCACTAAGCGAATGCCCCTCAGGTAATACACCTAACGCGTCACCGATCGTGGCCAGCGGGATCCCGATGCGTTGAGCAATCTTGATTATCGCGACGTAACGCAACACATCACGTTTGTATCGCCGCTGATTGCCGCTATTGCGCATGCTACTGATTAACCCTTTGCTTTCATAGAAATGCAGGGTCGATACCGCCACGCCGCTACGTTTGGCAACTTCACCTGGTGTGAGCAGCGCTTTTATCCGGGGTAATTTCTTTTCCATAAATCGCTTTACCTCAAGTTAACTTGAGGAATTATACTCGCCCACAGACAAAACGACGAATCGAATACTGAGAAAGAGGCAGCCCTATGTCCCATCAGCAGATTATTCAGACCCTTATTGAATGGATTGATGAACATATCGATCAACCGCTGAACATTGAGGCGGTGGCGAAAAAATCAGGTTACTCGAAGTGGTATTTACAAAGAATGTTCCGCACGGTGACGCGCCAGACCTTGGGTGACTACATCCGCCAGCGTCGACTTTTGCTGGCCGCCGTTGAACTACGGACAACTGAGCGACCTATTTTTGATATCGCGATGGATCTTGGTTATGTGTCGCAACAAACCTTCTCGCGTGTGTTTCGCCGCGAATTTGATCGTACTCCCAGCGATTACCGCCATCGCCTGTAAGATTATTGCCCGCTCTGCGTCAGTATGGCGGGCGACCGTTGTATCCAGTGCATGAACTCCTGCGGCGGCAGCGCCTTCGCAAAATACCAGCCCTGACAATACTGTACGCCGCGTTCAAGCAGCCATTCGATTTGCTCCTTCGTTTCCACCCCTTCCGCAATCGTCTTCAGGTGTAAGCTTTGTGCCATCTCAATAATATGTTCGGCAATCAAGTGACTGGTGCTATTAGTGGACAACGTGCTAATAAACGATTTGTCGATCTTCAGGATATCGACATTCAGCGCTGACAAATTATGCAGATTGGAATACCCCGTGCCAAAATCATCAAATGCCACTTCATAACCCGCCTTGCGGAACGCCTGGATTACGGGGGTCATTTTATGTACATCTATGAACCCACGCTCGGTCACTTCGACTTTAATTTGCTGGGCCGCCACGGAGTACTCACGATTTTTGTCGTTAATCAGAGCAATCAATCGGGATGAATGAAAGTCAGAAGCGGAAAGGTTAATCGAGATAGAAAGCTGAGGATGCGCCGAAAGAAAATACCCCAAATCGTTGAACACCTCTTCAACGACATAATCCGTGATCCGCTCAATCATTCCCTCTTTTTCAGCCAGTGGAATAAACTCCGTCGGGCTCATCACCTCACCTTTACAGCCCGGCCAGCGCAGCAGAGCTTCAGCACCAACACATTGCCCATTCTTAATATCAATGATCGGCTGGTAATGCAGGCAAAGCTGACGTTTTTTGATCGCGCGTTTTAATAAGCGCCGGGGAGATAAGTATTCCTGGCGCGTGCGCCACCACATTAGCAGTATCAGGATGCTGCAGATAATCCCGAAGGGAATGGTTAATGCCGCCTCGTGATAGAAAATCTGACTTACGCGGTTGTCTGAGGTCGACACTATAATCGCAATTGGACGTTTTTCTGAATGCACGATGGTGTAGAAGCGATCGTCTTGTTGAAAGGTCGAGGCTTCACCGCGTATGAGCGGCGCGAATTGCGCAATATTCGCCGCTTCGCTGGCAGAGAAAAACGTATCTGTTACTGTGTCATACACGCCCCATGAGAGATCCGGATCATCTGACATGACTTCGCTGTAGGACAATGGATTGATGACTGCGACGTAGTTCCCGCGTTGCATGTACGTCATTCTGTAGCCAGCGAAAAAAGGGGTATCGCGGTAGTAATAGATGGAGATATCCGGCGTACGTTTATAATCGGCTGTCGGCATAATATAAGTAACAGGCGGCGCCATCGACGTAGAGCACAAAAAGTGATCGCCCTGCGCATAAATTAGCTCACTGATATATAAACGACCGCGAATAATATTTAGCATACTTTTCTGATGTGCCGGGGTACACATCTTACCCTGATACAACTGGGCCATATCACGCGCCAAATCAGCTTGTAGGATCACCAATTCTGTTTTATTTAACACCAGTTGAGCAAAAGAGCGGAGTTGGCTATGGGTTTCGGTCATCGCCCGGATGTGTGCAAACCATATCGCCAGCACCACGGGGAACAATACCACCATGAATGTTCCCAGGAACTTCAGCAGCTTGCGTCGCGCTCTGTGATTCATGTCAGCCCTATTTCCCTGTTTCGTATATGCCAGAACCCATCAAGGCAGGATGCTATAAACACCGACTGATTAAGTTGCATGAATCTATCAGTATTAGCAACAGACTTCTCTATGTAAAAGTCTGATAATAGTTGATGATGATATTATTTTTCCGTAAGGCAAACTTAAAGTCATGCTTATTTCATAACGTTATTATCCCCAAGGAGTAATTTTTTATGAGCATTATCCTGGCTGCGTTTAAGAAATTCATTAAAGTTTTTTAACGTTTAATTTAGGATAAATATAACAAGTAGATTAAATGCATGTTTAAAGCATGGTTATTTTTTATCAACCCTTCATTAAATAAAGCCACACATTTAAAGTGGTTTTAGCCCTACAAAAATAACGTCCAATGGTGGTGAACAAACGACCAGTTGTGATATAGTTCACAAAAATCATGTAACAGAAACAATGTTTCATTCATGTTATTGCCCGTCGATAGCCAGAGTATCACACCCTCGGTGAACACCCCCGCGCTGTCCTGGGCATCCAGACTTTCTGAGGACGTTTTTCATGGCGACAATAACAACTGGCGTGGTTCTTCTGCGGTGGCAACTACTCAGCGCGGTGCTGATGTTTTTAGCCAGTACGCTCAATATCCGTTTTCGTAAATCAGATTATATTGGCCTGGCCGTCATTAGCAGCGGTTTAGGTCTAGTTTTTGCCTGCTGGTTTGCGACTGGATTGCTCGGCATAACCCTGGTGGATATGTCCGCTATCTGGAAGAACATTGAAACCGTGATGGTTGACGTGATGAGCCACACACCGCCAGATTGGCCGATGGTGTTGAACTGATAACAAAATTGCATATGGCTACCCCAGTCTTGAAGTAGCCATTATTTTCAGCGTAACGCAGTGGGATTAGAACGGAATATCGTCGTCGAAATCCATCGGCGGCTCGTTAGACGGCGCAGCCGGAGCTGACTGTTGCGGACGAGACTGCGCGCCGCCGCTGAACTGGTTGCCACCCTGCGGCTGCTGAGGTTGACCCCAACCGCCCTGCTGCTGACCGCCACCTGCCGGAGCACCACCACCCTGACGACCACCCAGCATTTGCATGGTGCCGCCAACGTTAACCACAACTTCTGTGGTGTACTTTTCTACGCCGGACTGATCGGTCCATTTGCGGGTACGCAACTGACCTTCGATATAGACCTGAGAACCTTTACGCAGATATTCGCTGGCCACTTCCGCCAGTTTGCCAAACAGCACAACACGGTGCCATTCAGTCTGCTCTTTCATTTCACCGGTCGCTTTATCACGCCAGGATTCGGAAGTAGCCAGCGTAATGTTGGCAACTGCGCCACCATTCGGCATATAGCGTACTTCCGGGTCCTGGCCCAGATTACCGACGAGAATCACCTTGTTTACGCCTCTGCTGGCCATGATCGTGTCTCCTGAAAAACGTTACTGAATAAGTGTAAGCGCGGGATTGTAGCATTTCCAATAGCGCTTTTACTACGTTGCGAAGTTGATTCCAGTAAACAACCCCAGCCAGACATTGTTGCACAGACGTCTGCGTTTTGCATTCCAATACTGTATATCCATTCAGGTCAGGTTGTGTCATAATTAACCGTTTGTGATCGCCGGTAGCACCATGCAGCCAGGCAAAAAAGCGTTTAATCCGGGAAAGATGAATGGATAAGATCGAAGTTCGGGGCGCCCGCACCCATAATCTCAAAAACATCAACCTCGTCATCCCGCGCGACAAGCTGATTGTCGTCACCGGGCTTTCGGGCTCAGGCAAATCTTCGCTCGCTTTCGACACCTTATATGCCGAAGGGCAGCGTCGTTACGTTGAATCCCTTTCCGCGTACGCGCGTCAATTTCTGTCGCTGATGGAAAAACCGGACGTCGACCACATTGAGGGGCTCTCTCCTGCCATCTCAATTGAACAAAAATCGACGTCCCATAACCCGCGATCCACGGTAGGTACAATTACCGAAATTCACGACTATCTGCGTCTGCTGTTTGCCCGCGTTGGCGAGCCGCGCTGTCCGGATCACGACGTTCCCCTGGCAGCGCAGACCGTAAGCCAGATGGTGGATAACGTCCTGTCGCAGCCGGAAGGTAAGCGTCTGATGCTGCTGGCGCCGGTGATTAAAGAGCGTAAAGGCGAGCACACCAAAACGCTGGAAAACCTGGCAGGCCAGGGCTATATCCGCGCCCGTATCGACGGTGAAGTCTGTGACCTTTCCGATCCGCCCAAGCTTGAGCTGCAAAAGAAACACACCATTGAAGTGGTGATTGACCGCTTTAAAGTCCGTGACGATCTCACCCAGCGCCTGGCGGAATCCTTTGAAACCGCGCTGGAACTGTCCGGCGGTACGGCGGTCGTTGCCGATATGGACGACCCGAAAGCGGAGGAGCTGCTGTTCTCCGCCAACTTCGCCTGCCCTATCTGCGGCTATAGCATGCGCGAACTGGAACCGCGGCTGTTCTCGTTTAACAACCCGGCGGGCGCGTGTCCAACCTGTGACGGTCTCGGCGTGCAGCAATATTTCGATCCTGATCGGGTGATCCAAAACCCGGAACTGTCGCTGGCCGGTGGTGCTATCCGCGGTTGGGATCGCCGTAACTTCTATTACTTCCAGATGCTTAAGTCTCTGGCGGAACACTATAAATTCGACGTTGAAGCCCCGTGGGCCAGCCTGAACCCTGCCGTGCATAAAGTGGTACTGTACGGTTCCGGTAAAGAGAATATCGAATTTAAATACATGAACGATCGTGGTGATACGTCCGTACGTCGCCATCCGTTCGAAGGCGTATTGCACAATATGGAGCGCCGCTATAAAGAGACGGAATCCAGCGCAGTACGTGAAGAATTAGCCAAGTTCATCAGTAACCGACCTTGCGCCAGCTGTGAAGGGACGCGTTTACGCCGGGAAGCTCGTCACGTATTTGTTGAAAATACGCCGCTGCCTGCGATTTCTGACATGAGCATCGGTCATGCAATGGATTTCTTCAACAATCTGAAGCTTGCGGGTCAGCGGGCGAAGATTGCCGAGAAAATTCTTAAAGAGATTGGCGATCGTCTGAAGTTCCTGGTCAACGTCGGCCTCAACTACCTGACGCTATCGCGTTCGGCAGAAACACTCTCCGGCGGTGAGGCCCAGCGTATTCGTCTGGCAAGCCAGATCGGCGCGGGTCTGGTCGGTGTAATGTACGTGCTGGATGAGCCGTCTATTGGCCTGCACCAGCGCGATAACGAACGTCTGCTGGGTACGCTTATCCACCTGCGTAATCTGGGTAATACCGTTATTGTGGTCGAGCACGATGAAGATGCAATTCGCGCTGCTGACCACGTTATCGATATCGGCCCCGGTGCTGGCGTTCACGGCGGTCAGGTCGTCGCCGAAGGGACGCTCGACGACATCATGGCAGTGCCTGAGTCGCTGACCGGCCAGTACATGAGCGGTAAACGCAAGATTGAAGTGCCTAAACAGCGCGTTGCGGCTGACCCAGAGAAAGTACTAAAACTCACCGGCGCACGCGGTAACAACCTGAAAGATGTCACCCTGACGCTGCCGGTAGGTTTATTTACCTGCATTACCGGGGTTTCCGGTTCGGGTAAATCGACGCTGATTAACGACACACTGTTCCCGATTGCACAGACGGCGCTAAACGGTGCGACGCTGGCTGAACCTGCGCCGTATCGCGACGTTCAAGGCCTGGAACATTTCGACAAAGTGATCGACATTGACCAAAGCCCGATTGGCCGTACGCCGCGCTCTAACCCGGCAACCTACACCGGGGTGTTTACGCCAGTGCGCGAACTGTTTGCCGGTGTACCGGAGTCACGCGCACGCGGTTACACGCCGGGGCGTTTCAGCTTTAACGTCCGTGGCGGACGCTGTGAAGCCTGTCAGGGCGACGGCGTGATCAAAGTCGAAATGCACTTCCTGCCGGATATCTACGTGCCGTGCGATCAGTGCAAAGGCAAGCGCTATAACCGCGAAACGTTAGAAATTAAGTACAAAGGCAAGACTATCCACGAAGTGCTGGATATGACGATTGAAGAAGCACGTGAGTTCTTCGATGCCGTTCCGGCGCTGGCGCGTAAGCTGCAAACGCTGATGGACGTTGGCCTGACGTACATTCGACTGGGTCAGTCCGCTACTACGCTCTCGGGCGGTGAAGCACAGCGCGTGAAGCTGGCGCGCGAATTGTCCAAACGCGGTACCGGGCAAACGCTGTATATTCTCGATGAGCCGACCACCGGTCTGCATTTTGCGGATATTCAGCAACTGCTGGACGTGCTGCATCAGCTCCGGGATCAGGGCAACACTATCGTGGTGATTGAGCACAATCTGGACGTGATTAAGACCGCAGACTGGATTGTCGATCTCGGTCCGGAAGGCGGCAGCGGCGGCGGCGAAATCCTTGTCTCCGGCACACCAGAAACGGTCGCTGAGTGTGAAGCCTCACACACAGCCCGCTTCCTCAAACCACTGTTGTAATTACGCAACACTTGTCTGGCCTACAGAATATGCATGAAGCTTGTAGGCCGGATAAGGCGCTTGCGCCGCAGCCGGCAACCGTTGTGCCTGATAGCGCTACGCTTATCAGGCCTACAAAACTACAGACCAGGCATAAAACTTGTACGCCGGATAAGGCGCTTGCGCCGCATCCGGCTACGGTTGTGCCTGATGGCACTGCGCTTATCAGGCCTACGAAACTACAGACCAGGCATGAAGCTTGTAGGCCGGATAAAGCGCTTACACCGCATCCGGCTACGGTTGTGCCTGATGGCACTGCGCTTATCAGGCCTACGAAACT
>NZ_JAOWHJ010000068.1:117140-133424 GCF_030332695.1 Citrobacter sp. Cpo089
CTTACACCGCATCCGGCTACGGTTGTGCCTGATGGCACTGCGCTTATCAGGCCTACGAAACTACAGACCAGGCATAAAGCCGGTTCGCCGGATAAGGCGCTTGCGCCGCATCCGGCGAACCGGATCAGGGCTGCGTCAGTATCCGGCGTTTATCTTCCGGCAACGTGTTCACTGCCTGCTGATAAGAGGCGTCGACCAGATAATAAATCTGTGAATCCGGCAGCGAGCCGTCCAGATACACCGTACTCCAGTGCGCTTTATTGAGATGCCTGCTTGGCCGAACATCGCTATGCTGCTGGCGCAACAGTTCTGCCAGTTCAGGGCTGGTTTTCAGAGACACCGCCGGGCGTTCTTCCACCTCTTTTACCATGGCAAAAAGCACATCTTCGACTTTGATTTGCGTGGCCTTCCAGTCACTGTGAACGCTCTGCTCCGCGCCCGTTTTTGCCATGCAGTATTGCAGCAACTCCGAATTCGTCATCTTTATTCCCCTTACCAGCATATTGCCTCATGAGAACATCTTTTATTCAGTGTGCAGCAAGTCCGCAAAAGGTAAAAGCCAGCAATGTAAATTTGTTTAAAAAAACAGCAATCCGCAGCCAGCGTCCTCAATATTCCGAGTTGACGATCACCTCTTCACCAAACGCACCGGCCTGTGGCAGCGGCTTATAAGTGGAGTTAGAGGCGCGCAAAATGCGAATACCGCGAATACCCACGTCGCGAGCGGCAGTGATGTCATTATCGGAGTCACCGTAGAACATGCGGATATTTTTATCCTGCAGCCACTGCGTTTTGGTGTTCTGACCCGGCTTGTCGCCGGCAAAAATGACCGGATACATATTACCAGCCGGGATGTGAAAGTTATCGGACAGCGTTTTCGACACGGTTTCCGTTTTCGTCTGGCTACGACCGGTTACGAAAAAAATGCTGTCGCCGCGACGCACGTGCATATCAATCAGTTGGCGCGCGACTTCTTTTGGAATACTGAACTCGTCCCAGCCATTGTTCATTTTTTCCCAGAAGGCCGGATTCTTCAGGTAATCCTCACTGTCCGGAGAATACGTTTTTTTACCGCGCCAGAAGCCTGGGCTGGAAAAGAGGACAGTGTCATCGATATCAAACCCGACGGCCATCGGCGGACGTCCGGTCAGGCTGTTTTCAATTTGTGCCACGGAGACCCAGTGAATGGGAGCCTGCTCAGCGAGCTTTGCAACGTTAGTGCCTGGATTGAGCTGAGAGGGAGAAGAAACGAGTGCCTGGGCTGGCTGATTTAGCGTGAACAATAAACAAACGGCACTCAGTGCCAACGTAAACTTGCGCATATTTTTCCCTAAGTAGTCAGTTAGTTATCATTTTTTTATTAACAACTGGTCAAAAAACTATCTGACCTTACCCCTTAGGGGGAGGGAAAGGAAGGATTTTCTCTGGTTTTGTCCTGGAAAAGGAGCACGATCACATTGGAAAACAGGCCTGATGGCGCGACGCTTATCAGGCCTGCAAAGTCGGTTACATGACGGCAGCAAATGCCTTCGCCACGCGCTGCACGTTACCGTGATTCAGCCCGGCCACGCACATACGACCGCTGGCGATCAGGTATACACCGAACTCATCGCGCAGGCGATCGACCTGGGCTACGCTAAGCCCGGTATAGCTGAACATACCGCGCTGTTGCAGCAGGTAGTCAAAATTACGGCCTGGGATCTCCGCATTTAATACGTTAACCAGCTCCTGACGCATCGCCAGAATGCGAGTACGCATCTCTTCAACTTCCGCCAGCCAGCTGGCTTTCAGCACGTCATCACCCAGCACCGCGGCAACTACCTGCGCACCAAAGTTTGGCGGGCTGGAGTAGTTACGACGCACCGTCGCTTTTAGCTGCCCCAGAACACGGCTGGCGGCATCAGCGTCTTCACATACCACAGACAGTCCGCCGACACGCTCACCGTATAAGGAAAAAATCTTCGAGAATGAGTTGCTGACCAGAGCGGGCAATCCGGCGCTGGCGATGGCGCGAATCGCATAGGCGTCTTCTTCCATTCCACCGCCGAAGCCCTGGTAAGCAATGTCCAGGAACGGAATCAGATCGCGTGCTTTCAGGATCTCAATAACGCTATCCCACTGCGCAGGCGTTAAATCCGCCCCTGTCGGGTTATGGCAGCACGGATGTAGCAGCACGATGCTGCGCGCCGGTAGGGTATTCAGCGTGGCCAGCAGGTCGTTGAAACGCACGCCGTTGGTCGTGTCGTCATACCATGGGTAAGTGCTTACTTCGAATCCAGCACCTTCAAAAATCGCGATATGGTTTTCCCAGGTCGGATCGCTGACCCACACACCAGAATCAGGGAAATAACGTTTCAGGAAATCTGCGCCAACCTTTAACGCACCGGAGCCGCCCAGCGTCTGAATGGTTGCGACGCGCTGCTGCTGGAGAACCGGATGTTCTGCGCCAAACAGCAGCGGCGCAATGGTATGGCGATACGTGTTCAGACCTTCCATCGGCAGATACAGCGAAGCACCATGCGGTTTGGCATTAAGTCGAGCTTCCGCTTCCGCCACCGCTTTAAGCTGAGGAATAATGCCGTCTTCGTTGTAATACAGGCCGATACTGAGATTCACTTTGTCGCTACGTGAATCTTCTTTGAAGCGCTCCATGAGCGATAAAATCGGGTCGCCGGCGTAGGCGTCAACTTTTTGAAACACGTGTGGTTCTCCGGGTTTACAGGCAGGGGTTAAGAACACAATAAACCGGAAGTGGGAGAAGATCGAGAGGATGTTGAGAGGAATATTGCCGGAAGGCGGCGTAACCACCTGTCCGGCACATCATGCTGCTAATCGATATACTTCATCGCCACCCTTGAGGTCAGGCGCGTAATAAGTTCGTAAGCACTTACTTTCGTCATTTCAGCAATACGTTCAACGGGCAGGCCCTCGCCCCACAGAATCACCGAATCGCCGGCTTTATCCTGCGCTTCGGGCCCTAAATCGACGCAGATCATATCCATTGCAACGCGACCGACGATCGGCACTTCACGGCCGTTGACCAGTACCGGCGTCCCCGAAGGCGCTGCGCGCGGATAACCATCGCCATAGCCCATCGCTACCACGCCAAGACGCGTGTCGCGCTCGCTCAGCCAGGTTCCCCCATAACCAACCGGCTCGCCCGCTTTGTGCTCACGCACCGCAATCAGACTTGAGGTCAGCGACATTACCGGTTGGCAGCCAAAATCAGCGCCGATGGAGTGATTTTCCAGTGGTGATACGCCATACAAAATCAGCCCCGGACGCGCCCAGTCGAAATGAGACTGCGGCCACAGCAAAATACCACCCGACGCGGCAATCGAACGCTGCCCCGGTTTGCCTTCACAAAAACTGTTGAAGATATCGAGCTGTTTTTCGGTCGCGCCACACTCAGGCTCGTCCGCGCGAGCAAAGTGGCTGACGATATTGACCGGCTGGCGCACGTTTTCACATTGCGTTAAGCGCTGATAAAACGCCTCAGCCTGCTCAGGGCGTACGCCCAGGCGATGCATACCGGTGTCGAGCTTCATCCAGACGGTAACGGGTTCAGCCAGTTTTGCTGCTTCCAGGGCTTCGAGCTGCTCCTGGTTATGGACGGCTGTATGCAAACGCTGCGCGGAAATAGTCGGCAGATCGGAGGCATCAAAAAACCCCTCCAGCAGCAGGATGGGCTGCGTGATCCCTCCCGCTCGCAAGCGCAGGGCTTCTTCAAGACGAGCGACACCAAAAGCGTCCGCATCGGGGAGCGTTCGCGCGGTCTCTAACAGACCATGGCCGTAGGCGTTCGCTTTCACGACCGCAACCAGTTTGCTGGCTGGAGCCAGTTCACGCAGACGTTGCAGGTTGTGTCGCAGAGCGCGGCGGTTAATGACTACAGTTGCCGCTTGCATTTGTATTCCTTAATAAAAGAATCTTCTAAATCATTCGTGTTGCAGGAAGGCGACAAGCCAGAGAATCCCCGGGAGCTTAGTAAACTAAGTGACCGGGGTGAACGGGCGTAGTCAACGCATCTGCTGCATGAAGGATGACGGAGATTTATTCGTCGTCGTATTGTGGGCCCGCATAGTTATCGAAGCGCGACCACTGACCGTTAAACGTCAGGCGCACCGTACCGATCGGGCCGTTACGTTGCTTACCAATAATGATTTCTGCGATCCCTTTCAGGTCGCTGTTTTCGTGATAAACCTCATCACGATAGATAAACATGATTAAGTCGGCATCCTGCTCGATGGAGCCGGACTCACGCAGATCCGAGTTGACCGGACGCTTGTCGGCACGTTGTTCCAGAGAGCGGTTAAGCTGCGACAGCGCCACCACCGGCACATGCAGTTCTTTCGCTAACGCTTTCAGCGAGCGGGAGATTTCTGCAATTTCCAGCGTACGGTTGTCGGAGAGCGACGGCACGCGCATCAGCTGCAGGTAGTCGATCATGATAAGTCCGATACCGCCATGTTCACGGGCGATACGACGGGCACGCGAGCGCACTTCCGTAGGCGTTAGGCCGGAGGAGTCATCAATATAGATGTTTCGTTTCTCTAGCAAAATACCCATTGTTCCGGAAATTCGCGCCCAGTCCTCATCATCCAGTTGACCGGTACGGATTTTGGTTTGGTCGACGCGTGAGAGCGAGGCCAGGGAACGCATCATGATCTGTTCTGAGGGCATTTCAAGACTAAAGATAAGAACCGGCTTATCCTGCAACATCGCCGCATTTTCGACGAGGTTCATTGCAAATGTTGTTTTACCCATCGACGGACGTGCGGCGACGATAATTAAGTCTGACGGCTGCAAACCAGCTGTCTTTTTATTGAGGTCGTCATAACCGGTGTTTACCCCGGTGACACCGTCGTGCGGCTGCTGGAACAGCTGCTCGATACGCGCGACGGTTGCGTCGAGCACATCGGTGATATTTTTCGGGCCTTCGTCTTTATTAGCGCGGCTTTCCGCGATTTTAAAGACGCGGGATTCCGCAAGGTCCAACAGATCTTCACTGGAGCGTCCTTGCGGATCAAAACCGGCTTCCGCGATTTCGTTCGCAACTGAAATCATGTCACGAACAACGGCACGTTCGCGGACGATATCCGCATAAGCGCTAATATTCGCCGCACTTGGCGTATTTTTAGATAACTCAGCCAGGTAAGCAAAACCGCCGACGCTGTCCAGTTGTCCCTGAACCTCCAGCGACTCTGCCAGCGTGATCAGATCGATGGGTTTTCCCATCTCCTGCAGGCGATGCATTTCCGTGAAGATATGCCGGTGTGGTCGGGTATAAAAATCTTCCGCCACCACACGCTCGGCGACATCGTCCCAGCGTTCGTTATCCAGCATTAAACCGCCCAACACCGACTGTTCCGCTTCAATCGAGTGCGGCGGTACTTTCAGCCCGGCGACCTGGGGATCGCGCTCACGAGCATCAGTCTGTTGTTTGTTGAAGGGTTTATTTCCTGCCATAGTGAATGGAGTTACCGAGATAATGATTGGGTCGAAAGATTACCACATTTCTTTTGGAGGAAGCATGGCAACACGTATTGAATTTCACAAGCATGGTGGCCCTGATGTACTCAAGGCGGTGGAGTTTACGCCCGTAGACCCGGCGGAAAACGAAATCCAGGTCGAGAACAAAGCGATTGGGATCAACTATATCGACACCTACATCCGCAGTGGTCTTTATCCACCGCCTTCCCTGCCCAGCGGTCTGGGTACCGAAGCCGCAGGCGTGGTCAGCAAAGTCGGCAGCAAAGTGACACACATTAAAGCTGGCGATCGCGTGGTGTACGCCCAGTCTGCCCTTGGCGCCTACAGCTCAGTGCATAACGTTCCGGCCGATAAAGCCGCCATCCTGCCTAACGCTATCTCGTTTGAACAAGCTGCCGCCTCGTTTCTTAAAGGGCTAACCGTTTTTTATCTGTTACGTAAAACGTATGAAATTCAGCCTGATGAGCCGTTTTTGTTCCATGCGGCTGCGGGCGGCGTCGGCATGATTGCCTGCCAGTGGGCAAAAGCATTGGGTGCGAAGCTGATTGGTACCGTCGGCAGTGCGCAAAAGGCGCAAATTGCGTTGCAGGCTGGCGCATGGCAGGTCATTAACTATCGTGAAGAGAGCATTGTTGAGCGAGTGAAAGAGATAACTGGCGGTAAAAAAGTGCGGGTGGTGTATGACTCGGTAGGGAAAGATACCTGGGAAGCCTCGCTGGATTGTTTACAGCGCCGGGGACTAATGGTCAGCTTTGGTAATGCTTCCGGGCCGGTGACTGGCGTGAACTTAGGCATTCTGAACCAGAAAGGTTCGCTGTACGTGACCCGTCCTTCACTCCAGGGGTATGTCACCAATCACCGCGAATTAACCGAAGCCAGCAATGAGCTATTCTCGCTCATTGCCAGTGGAGTGATCAAAGTGGATGTCGCGCCTGGTCAGACGTTCGCACTGCACGATGCACAGCGTGCTCATGAAGTACTGGAAAGCCGGGCCACGCAGGGATCGAGTTTGCTGATTCCGTAAGATGACGGGGAAAGAAAGAATTAGGGCTTCCCGTAGGAAGCCCTTTCTTTTTTTAGTTCGGCTGTATGTAGGGTACAGCTCGATGAATTCGTTAACCTGGCAATAGTGACAGATTTGATAATCAATTCCTATTTGGTTCTAAAGGCAATGTTGCAGGTTGTGACGTACCGCTCAATACCTTAGTAAAACCGGCGGTTATTGCGCTGATACTGTGGGACTTTTGGCGCTTTTATCGCCTTGATCACCCACACCACGGCAACAGCCAGTAGCAGCCAGGGCAACAGTTTAATCATCAAGGCAAATAGTCCGCCCAGAAACATCACTGCGGTGGCTACGACCAATGCGGCCAGAACGCCCAGCAAAGAAACGCCGGTGACCATCAGCATGATAAAAAATCCAATCACAAAAAGTAGTTCCAGCATGGCTCTCTCCCGAAATGAAATTCTCTCCATTGCTTTACAAGAAACATGCCAAAAATAATGCGTTGATTTATAAAGAAAACGCCCCGCGACAAAGCGCAGGGCGTGGTGAAATTAACTAACTTTTGGTGAAAACTTAACGCTTGTCTGCCACCAGCTTCAGCGCGTGTTCCAGAACGTTAATATCAGCCCCGGCTTTATGTGCATTCTCGCTCAGATAGCGGCGCCACTGACGGGCACCAGGGATCCCCTGAAACAGCCCCAACATATGGCGTGTCACATGTCCCAAATAGGTTCCCTTACTCAGTTCACGTTCAATGTACGGGTACATGGCGCGCACCACGGCGACCGGATCGGTATCTTCGGTAGCGGCAGAGAAAATCTCACGGTCAACGGACGCCAGAATACCTGGGTTTTGGTAAGCTTCACGCCCCACCATCACGCCATCCATATGTTGCAGATGAATTTTCGCTTCTTCCAACGATTTAATGCCGCCGTTGATCGACATCGTCAGATGCGGGAAATCACGCTTTAGCTGATAAACACGGTCATAATCCAGCGGCGGAATTTCGCGGTTCTCTTTCGGGCTTAACCCGGACAGCCAGGCCTTGCGGGCGTGAATGATAAACATCTCACATTCGCCTTTGCCAGATACCGTGTTGATGAAATCGCAGAGAAATTCGTAGCTGTCCTGGTCATCAATGCCGATACGAGTTTTCACTGTTACCGGAATCGACACCACGTCTCGCATTGCTTTGACGCAATCGGCGACCAGTTGCGCATTCCCCATCAGGCAGGCGCCAAACATGCCATTCTGTACGCGGTCGGAAGGACAACCCACGTTGAGATTAATTTCGTCATAGCCCCGCTGTTCAGCGAGCTTTGCGCACTGCGCCAGCGCCGCAGGATCGCTCCCACCCAGTTGTAATGCGACCGGATGTTCTTCTTCGCTATACGCCAGATAATCGCCTTTACCATGAATGATTGCCCCAGTGGTTACCATCTCCGTATAGAGCAGCGTCTGGCTGGACAGTAAGCGCAAAAAGTAGCGGCAGTGTCTGTCCGTCCAGTCGAGCATCGGCGCGATAGAAAAACGATGAGCGGGAAAAGCGGTAGACTGAGATTCAGGCAGCATGGCGAATATTCAAGCATCCGGTTAAAAAAGGGGCGCTACTATAGCATAGACCGTTACGATAGTGAGCCACATCCTCGCGGCTCACTCCCCCTGACCCTAAATAAACGCTATTTACGCCCCGGTTTTCCGTCGTGAGATCCAAAAAACTGCGGCGGATGGTCGACCCAGCGATCCTCACGTGTAGCGGCATAGACCGGGTTAAGCGGATAATAAATGCGATTGTATTTTTTGTTCGCCTCACCCACGACTAACAGGCGCACCTCTTCACTGGTGTTATTAATAAAGGTATGGCACACGCCTGTACCTGCCGGGAAACTGACGCTGTCGCCCGGTTCCAGCTTCCATAAATACCCGTTAATCCAGGCCTCAGGATAACCTTCCAGCACGTAGATAAATTCTTCCTCATCGCTTTCAGCGTGCGGGTACGACGTGCGCCGACCCGGCGGCAGGCGTTCATGATGAATGCCGAGTCGTCCTAACCCCAACTTGCGGGCAAGTGGCGCGCCAATAGCAAATAGCTCATCGCTGTCAGGATAAGTGGAGTCATCAGCCCCCTCAACCTCACGCCAGTGGCGAATACAATCGGGTCTTTTCATGGTTATTTTCCAGTATTGCGATGCGTCAGGTATAGCACACCACGGTGGATCTCGGTGTTTTAAGCAGAACATGTTAAAGTAAGGGATTAACCTTCCACGCAAATCGAGGCGCCAAATGGACAAAACCACTACGCAAGAGTTATTGGCTCAAGCTGAAAAACTCTGCGCGCAACGCAACGTGCGGCTTACGCCACAACGCCTCGAAGTACTGCGCCTGATGAGCCTGCAGGAAGGTGCGATCAGTGCCTATGACCTGCTCGACCTGTTGCGGGCAACTGAGCCACAGGCTAAACCACCTACTGTATATCGTGCGCTCGATTTTCTGCTGGAACAAGGTTTCGTGCACAAGGTGGAATCCACCAACAGCTATGTGCTTTGTCATCTGTTCGATCAGCCAACCCACAGTTCTGCAATGTTCATTTGCGACCGCTGCGGCGTGGTAAAAGAAGAGTGTGCGGAAGGCGTGGAAGACATTATGCATACGCTAGCGGCAAAAATGGGCTTTGCACTGCGGCATAACGTTATTGAAGCCCACGGGCTGTGTCCGGCCTGTGTGGAAGTTGAATCTTGCCGCCATCCTGGCGAGTGCCAGCATGACCATACGATTCAGGTGAAGAAGAAGGTTGGGCGCTAGGTAAGCGGGAGAGCGTACATCCTTGTACTCTCAGGAGGGAAGGGTTAATTACCAGCGGTAATCATTACGTTTTTCCCAATCGTTAACTTCTTTCTCCGCCTGATCTTTCGCGTAACCGTAACGCTCCTGGACTTTACCGACCAGTTGGTCACGTTTACCTTCAATGACCGTCATATCATCATCGGTCAGTTTGCCCCATTGCTCTTTCACTTTACCTTTAAACTGCTTCCAGTTGCCGCCGACTTCGTCTTTATTCATCATCAAGTCCTCATCGTTAGGTTGTGAATAGCGAGAGTGCCATGTCCAGACACATGCTGTTTTTGCTGGACGTGAGAATAAGTGTAGTCAGTGATTCTGGGTTTTATTTACTATTCGGAATTTTTAACCATTCCGCTCAGGCAAACCAGGTTCCATTACGCCAGTGGCGCCGCCAGATAAAGGCCAGTGAAAGCCCGCGCAACGCCAGGAAAACGGTTAACGCCAACCACAAACCATGGTTTCCCAGCCACGGCAAAGTCAGCAGCGTTAATGCGAATCCTGTGGCAGCAACGGCCATACTGTTGCGCATTTCTGCCGCGCGCGTCGCGCCAATAAACATTCCGTCGAGCAGATAACACCAGACACCCACCAGCGGTAACACCACCTGCCAGAAAAGATAGCGATCGGCCAGCAGTTGGATTTGCGGCAGCGAGGTCAGTAGCACAACAATCTGCTCGCCAAACAGGGCATAAACCAACGAGAACAAAATAGCCACAATACCGGACTGTCGGCAGGCCGCCCGCCAGACGTCCAGCAACTGGCTACCATCTCGCGCCCCATAGGCCTGGCCCGAATGCGCTTCCACGGCATAGGCAAATCCATCCAGCGCGTAGGCGGTAAAGGTTAGCAGGGTCATCAGAACGGCATTAACCGCAATGATATCGCCTCCCAGACGCGCACCCAGCACTGTGATAGCGCCAAAACAGAGCTGCAGCAGTAGCGAGCGCAACATGATGTCACGGTTAAGTGCCAACAAACGGCGGAAGTTGCCACGCCACGCCTGCTTCAGCATTGCCAGCGAAATTCCGCGCATATGCAGGACTTTGCGCACCATCATCAGGCCGATCAGCAAGGTGGCATATTCAGCAATCACCGTTGCCAGTGCCGCACCCTGCACGTTCATATGCAGGCCCATCACCAGCCATATATCAAGCACAATGTTGAGAATATTGCCGACAATCAACAAGATAACCGGCGCACGCGCATACTGAACGCCAAGCAGCCAGCCGAGCAGCACCAGATTCGCCAGCGAGGCGGGTGCGCTTAACCAGCGAATTTCAAGGAAACGTCGGGCCTGCTCCAGTACCGCTTCACTTCCGCCAACAATGTGCAGAGCCAGATCGATAATTGGCGTACGAAACAGTGCGATAAGCAACCCCGCTCCCAGCGCCAGCATGAGCGGCTGCACCAGTGCACGCGCCAGCGCCTGCGGATTTTTCGCACCAAATGCCTGTGCGGTCAGACCGGTGGTGCTCATGCGCAAAAAAAGCAGCAGCATAAAAAGAAAACTGGTTGCCGTGGCACCAACCGCAACACCGCCAAGATAGACCGGACTATCCAGATGACCAATCACCGCAGTATCCACCAGTCCCAGCAGGGGAACGGTGATATTGGAGAAGATCATCGGTAAGGCGAGGTGCCAGAGTGCTTTATCAGAAGAGGTAAAGAAAGGCATACAGGAGGGCCTGAGAAGAAGTTAGACGTACTGGACAATGTGATGCAGGCCCGGCAAGCGCAGCGCTACCGGGCACGTTGCCGGATGGCGACGTCATCGTCTTATCCGGCCTACAGGGATTCAACAGAAAATTACAGCCATTCACCGTTACGAATGACGCCTACTGCCAGCCCTTCAATAGTGAAGTTTTGTTCGCGCAGGTCGACAACGATAGGTTTAAATTCACTGTTTTCTGGCAAGAGTTCAACCTTGTTGCCCTGCTTTTTCAGACGCTTAACCGTAACTTCGTCATCAATACGGGCAACAACAACCTGGCCGTTACGCACGTCCTGGGTTTTATGCACAGCAAGTAAATCACCGTCCATAATCCCAATATCTTTCATCGACATACCGCTAACGCGCAGCAGAAAATCGGCGTTCGGTTTGAACAGTGAAGGATCGACCTGATAGTGGCCTTCAATGTGCTGCTGCGCCAAAAGTGGCTCACCGGCTGCCACGCGCCCCACAAGCGGTAACCCTTCTTCTTCTTCCTGCAACAGTCGAATACCGCGCGATGCGCCGGATACAATTTCCAGCACACCTTTACGCGCCAGCGCTTTCAGGTGTTCTTCAGCTGCGTTTGGGGAACGGAACCCCAAACGCTGCGCGATCTCCGCACGCGTCGGTGGCATACCTGTCTGGCTGATGTGATCTCTAATGAGATCAAACACCTCTTGTTGCCTGGCCGTTAACGCTTTCATTCCGCCCCCTGGGTGTATATACAGTTATGCTGTGAGTATATACAGCTAAAGGCGATTTTGGAACCGCAAACTGCACAAAAAACAGGAGATTTATGCAGTTGTGGAAGCCTTATCGCAAATGCGACCACAACAGAATGCCCCAGGTGATCAGCGCGACAAAAATAGACAGCAATACCGCAGCCGACCCCATATCTTTCGCCCGACCGGAAAGTTCGTGGTACTCAGAACCAATACGATCAACTACCGCTTCAATCGCACTGTTGAGGATTTCAACGATCATCACCAGCATCACAGAACCGATCAACAACACGCGGGTAATTGCATCAACATCCAGCCAGCAGGCGATGGCGACGCCCAGCAGGACGGCAACACTTTCCTGACGGAATGCCGCCTCATTAATCCATGCAGCGCGAAAACCTTTCCAGGAATAACCTGCTGCTTTGATAATTCGGGTGAATCCAGTGGTATTATTGGCCATCAAAAAGAACCTTTTTACATTATTAGCGTCAATGTCATTGTAACGTTACCCCGTTTGTTCAGGGGGTGGCAAAGCAGCGCGAAGTATGACCGGATACCACAGAAATTCACTAAACTTTCTGATATCCTTGCAGCGCATTTGCATTATTAACCAGAGGCTTTACATCGTTTATGTCCGGCTGGCCACGAATTTACTACAAATTACTGAATTTACCATTAAGCGTCCTGGTAAAAAGCAAGTCTATTCCAGCAGAACCTGCTCCGGAATTGGGACTCGATACTTCGCGTCCCATTATGTACGTCCTACCGTACAATTCGAAAGCAGATTTGCTGACGCTGCGTGCCCAATGTCTGGTGCACGACCTCCCCGATCCCCTGGAACCACTAGAGATAGACGGAACGCTGTTACCGCGCTACGTGTTTATTCACGGCGGTCCGCGTGTATTCACCTATTACACGCCGAAAGAAGAGTCTATCAAGCTGTTCCACAACTATCTCGACTTGCATCGCAGCAATCCAGATCTGGATGTGCAGATGGTGCCGGTTTCGGTGATGTTTGGCCGTGCGCCGGGGCGTGAAAAAGGCGAGGTCAATCCGCCGTTACGTATGCTAAACGGCGTACAGAAATTCTTTGCGGTGTCCTGGCTGGGTCGCGACAGTTTTGTCCGTTTCTCCCCGTCGGTCTCTCTGCGCCGTATGGCGGATGAACACGGTACGGATAAGATCATCGCCCAGAAGCTGGCACGCGTGGCGCGTATGCACTTTGCTCGCCAGCGCCTGGCCGCTGTCGGCCCGCGCCTCCCTGCCCGCCAGGATCTGTTTAATAAACTGTTAGCTTCAAAAGCGATCGCTCGTGCGGTAGAAGATGAAGCGCGCAGTAAAAAAATCTCCCACGAAAAAGCGCAGCAAAATGCCATTGCGCTGATGGAAGAGATTGCCGCCAACTTCTCCTACGAAATGATTCGTCTGACGGACCGTATTTTGGGCTTTACCTGGAATCGTCTGTATCAGGGGATTAACGTTCATAATGCTGAACGTGTACGCCAGTTGGCGCACGATGGGCATGAAATCGTGTACGTTCCGTGCCACCGCAGCCATATGGACTATATGCTGCTGTCGTACGTTCTGTACCATCAGGGTTTGGTGCCGCCGCACATCGCAGCTGGTATCAACCTGAACTTCTGGCCAGCGGGTCCGATTTTCCGCCGTCTGGGCGCGTTCTTTATTCGTCGTACCTTCAAGGGCAACAAGCTCTATTCCACCGTATTCCGCGAATACCTGGGCGAGCTGTTCAGCCGCGGCTACTCGGTTGAGTACTTTGTCGAAGGGGGCCGTTCACGTACCGGTCGTCTGCTCGACCCGAAAACCGGCACGCTGTCGATGACTATTCAGGCGATGCTGCGCGGCGGTACGCGCCCTATTACCCTCGTACCTATTTACATCGGCTATGAGCACGTAATGGAAGTGGGCACCTACGCGAAAGAGCTGCGTGGCGCGACGAAAGAGAAAGAAAGTCTGCCGCAAATGCTGCGTGGCTTAAGCAAGCTGCGTAACCTGGGTCAGGGCTACGTCAACTTTGGTGAACCAATGCCATTGATGACTTACCTCAACCAGCATGTGCCGGAGTGGCGTGAATCTATTGACCCTATCGAGTCGATCCGCCCGGCCTGGTTGACGCCGACGGTGAATAACATTGCCGCCGATTTGATGGTGCGCATTAACAACGCAGGCGCGGCCAACGCCATGAACCTGTGCTGTACCGCGTTACTGGCTTCCCGCCAGCGCTCTCTGACCCGTGAACAGCTGACCGAGCAGCTTGACTGCTACCTGAGCCTGCTGCGCAACGTGCCGTACGCGGCGGATGCTACTGTTCCTGCGCAGAGTGCCAGTGAACTGATCGACCACGCCTTGCAGATGAACAAGTTTGAGGTCGAGAAAGACACCATCGGTGACATCATTATTCTGCCGCGCGAGCAGGCGGTATTGATGACCTACTACCGCAATAATATTGCGCATATGCTGGTTCTGCCTTCGTTGATGGCAGCCATTGTGACTCAGCATCGTCGTATTTCACGCGCCGCATTGCAGCAGCATATTGATGCGCTGTACCCGATGCTGAAAGCGGAGCTGTTCTTACGCTGGGAGCGTGATGAGCTTGCCGGGGTAATTGATGAACTGGCCAGCGAAATGCAGCGCCAGGGACTCATCACCCTGACCGATGACGAACTGCATATCAATCCAGCCCGCTCCCGCACGCTACAGCTGCTGGCGGCAGGTGCTCGCGAGACGTTGCAGCGCTACGCCATTACCTTCTGGCTGCTGAGCGCGAACCCGTCCATCAACCGTGGCACGCTGGAAAAAGAGAGCCGCACCGTGGCGCAACGCCTCTCAGTGCTGCACGGCATTAACGCGCCGGAATTCTTCGATAAAGCCGTGTTCAGCTCTCTGGTGCTGACGCTGCGTGACGAGGGATTCATCAGCGATACCGGAGATGCCGAACCGGAAGAGACGATGAAGATCTATCAGATGCTGGCCGAACTGGTCACGTCAGATGTGCGTCTGACTATCGAGAGCGCCACTCAGGGCGAGTAAGCATAAAAAAACCGGTCGAAATGAACTGACCCCATAATGTTGGACAGTTTATTTTAAGCGGTTATCTGGGCCTGGGTTCGGTACTCTACCGGACTCAGGCCTTTCAGTTTCTGTTTTATTCTTTCATGGTTGTAATAGTGGATGTAGTCATCGATAGCCATGCGCAACTCGCTGATATTCTTGTGTTCCGTGAGGTAAAAACACTCAGATTTCAGTGTGCCGAAGAAGCTCTCCATCACTGCATTGTCATGACAGTTTCCCTTTCTTGACATGCTCTGTTTTAGACCCGCCTCCTTTAGCCGGTTCTGATAATGCGCCATCTGATATTGCCAGCCCTGATCTGAGTGGAGCAGCGGGTATTCGTTTTTGCCCAGTACAGATATAGCCTTCGACAGCATGTTATCCACCATCGACAGAAGAGGACGGGACTCCATCTGATACGCTACTATTTCTCCGTTATACAGATCCAGAACCGGGGACAGATACAGCTTTTCTCCGCTTATTTTAAATTCCGTGACATCTGTTACCCACTTCTGGTTGGGTTTATCCACACTGAACTGCCGGTTCAGTACATTACCCGCAACTTTCCCATGCCGGCCTTTGTAAGAGTTATATTTCTTCCTTCTGATACAACAGGTTAAATCTAACACCTTCATTAACCTCTGAACCGTTTTATGGTTCAGTAAGCTTCCTTCCCGGCGGCCAGCCAGCGTGATTCGCCTGTATCCATACCGTCCTTTATGTTTATGGAACAGCGTTAAAATATGCTGCTTATCATCGGCATATTTGTCTGGTTTTTTACCGTTGGCCAGTTGCCAGTAGAACGTGCTTCTTGCCAGTCCTGCAGCTTTTAACAAGCGTGCAAGAGGGAACTTCAGCCTTAACTCATTCACGACCTGCGCTTTATCCCGCGTCCTGACGTGCTTCTTTCCCTGAGTAAGGCCTGCAGCTTTTTTAGATATGCCACTTCAGCACGCAGTTGTTCAAGTTCCTCACGTTCATCCGGAGCAAGGGGGGTCTGCAAAGGAGGGACGGGGTGATTCTCAGGGCGTTCTGGCATCGTTTTTTTCCTGCGTCGACTGTCTGTAAGGGCTTCTAATCCCCCTTCATCATACAGTCGTTCCCACTGACTAACAGTGGAAAAGGCAGGGATAGTGAATTTTGCACAGACTTCGCGAACAGACAGCTGGTGTTCACGCATATGCAGGATAACGGACTCTTTAAAAGCAGGAGAATAGGTGAAATGCCGGGTTGTAAGCCCGGCTTCGCCATGGAGCTTCCAGGCGGCAGACCATTTACGAACGGCACTGTGATCGATACCAAAACGTTTTGCAGTCGCCTCCTGTCCTTCCAGCCCGGAAAGATAGTGCTGCACAACCTCAAGCTTGAAGCTGAGAGAATACTTGCTCATAAAAAACTGCACCTTACTTCGTTGGGTGTCCAACTTTTTGGGTGCAGTT
>NZ_JAOWHJ010000069.1:0-53303 GCF_030332695.1 Citrobacter sp. Cpo089
ATCGGTGGAGCTGCATGACAAAGTCATCGGGCATTATCTGAACATAAAACACTATCAATAAGTTGGAGTCATTACCCATTTTGCTGATTAATACTGCAGACAGGACAAATAACTGTTTCAATAATTATCTGGCGGGATGTGAATAAAATACCGAGTGATAAATCACCATAATCATTCATTTTGATAATTAATGATTGCTCGTTATATTCAATATCTATATTTAATTCAGGAAGAGTTTGTACTGCTTCAGCAAGCAACTGCGGAGTCCATGCCATATATTATCCATATATAATTTAATTAGAAATAAATGAAATGAATATCATTTTCTACCCTTTATCATACTCGTTTAAAATAAAAAAAAGCCACCCGAATCCGGGTGACTTTGTCTGAAAAATAAGTTTAACCGCGCTGGCGGACGGCTTCAAACAGGCAGATACCCGTCGCAACTGAAACGTTCAATGACGAAACGCTCCCTGCCATCGGGATGCTGATCAGTTCGTCACAGTGTTCGCGGGTCAGACGGCGCATACCTTCACCCTCTGCGCCCATCACCAGCGCCAGACGACCGGTCATTTTACTCTGATAGAGAGTATGGTCGGCTTCACCTGCGGTTCCGACGATCCAGATATTCTCTTCCTGCAGCATACGCATGGTGCGCGCCAGGTTGGTCACGCGGATCAGCGGTACGCTTTCTGCCGCACCACAGGCCACTTTTTTCGCCGTCGCATTCAACTGTGCGGAACGATCCTTCGGTACGATTACAGCATGTACGCCAGCGGCATCGGCGCTACGCAGGCATGCACCCAGGTTATGCGGATCGGTGACGCCATCGAGGATCAAAAAGAACGGCTGATCGAGCGTGGCAATCAGATCCGGCAGATCGTTTTCCTGATACTGACGGCCCGGCTTCACGCGAGCAATAATCCCCTGATGTACCGCACCCTCGCTTTTCTCATCCAGAAACTGACGGTTAGCCAGTTGAATGACAACACCCTGTGCTTCCAGTGCATGGATCAGCGGCAGCAGGCGTTTATCTTCACGACCTTTGAGAATAAAGACGTCCTGGAAGCGCTCAGGCGCACGTTCCAGCAGGGCCTGCACCGCATGGATGCCGTAAATCATTTCACTCATGAATGTACTCGTTAATAGTTTATGCGTAACGCCGGGCAACGCGAAGGTTGCCCGACTTACAGTCTATGGCTGTTATTGTGCGACTTTCTTTTTCGCCGCACGTTTAGCTTTAGTGGCGGCAGCAATTTTAAGCGTTTTTGCCGAGGGCTTTTTCGCTTTTTTATCGCCTTTCTTCTCAGCCGCATTCTTTTCCGCCTGAGGTTTGGCTCTGCCTTTCTTCTCGCCGCGGAAAGCGCTGTCCGGCTCGAAATTCACCTTTTTGCCCATCTGACGACGTTTACCGGTATTTTTACCCGCATCGCCTTTTTTGGCTTTTTCGCGGGCGGTTTTACCTTCATTACGCGGCGCACGTTCGCTGGAGATCAAGCTGAAGTCGATCTTACGCTCGTCCATGTTGACTGCTTCCACGCGAACTTCCACGCGATCGCCCAGGCGATACATCTGGCCGCTGGATTCCCCCGTCAGGCGCTGCCCAACCTGGTCGAAACGATAGTAGTCGTTATCCAGAGAGGAGACATGCACCAGACCATCGATAAACAGTTCATCGAGACGGACAAAGAAACCAAATCCGGTCACGCTGGCAATCACGCCTTTGAAGACATTACCCACCTGGTCCAGCATGAAGTCGCACTTCAGCCAGTCAGAGACATCGCGCGTGGCTTCATCAGCACGGCGCTCGGCCATCGAACAGTGCTGACCCAGTTGCAGCATCTCTTCCATCGAATAATGGTAGCCACCGGTTTCCGTGGTGTTGCCCTTATGGCCCTGCTCCTGCGCCAGCAGATACTTAATCGCCCGGTGCAAGGAGAGATCCGGGTAACGACGGATCGGTGAAGTAAAGTGCGCATAAGATTGCAACGCCAGGCCAAAGTGACCACGGTTTTCCGGATCGTAAATCGCCTGCTTCATCGAACGCAGCAGCATGGTTTGCAGCATTTCTGCGTCAGGACGGTCAGCAATCGACTCCAGCAGTTCAGCGTAATCACGCGGCTCAGGTTTGTTGCCACCAGGCAGCTCCAGCCCCAGCTCTGCCAGGACGGAACGGAACGAGTTAATCGCTTCGGTCGTCGGCTTATCGTGAATACGGAATAGCGCTGGCTCTTTGGCTTTCTCAACGAATCGTGCCGCGGAGATGTTCGCCATGATCATGCACTCTTCAATCAACTTGTGCGCGTCGTTACGCTGCGTCTGCTCGATACGCTCGATACGGCGTTCAGCATTGAAGATAAACTTCGCTTCTTCACTCTCAAACGAGATACCGCCACGCTCTTCACGGGCTTTATCCAGCACTTTGTAGAGGTTATGCAGCTCTTCAATGTGTTTAACCAGCGGTGCGTACTGCTCACGCAGCTCCTGGTCGCCCTGCAGCATGTGCCAGACCTTAGTGTAGGTCAGACGTGCGTGGGAACTCATGACCGCTTCGTAGAATTTAAAGCCGGTTAAACGGCCTTTCGACGAAATGGTCATTTCACAGACCATACACAACCTGTCCACCTGCGGGTTGAGTGAACACAATCCGTTAGACAGCACTTCCGGCAGCATCGGAACAACCTGCGACGGGAAGTAAACGGATGTGCCACGGCTACGAGCTTCCTGGTCCAGCGGAGTCGGCGGGCGAACGTAATAGCTTACGTCAGCAATCGCCACCCATAAACGCCAACCACCGCCGCGTTTCTTCTCGCAATAAACCGCATCGTCGAAGTCGCGCGCATCTTCGCCATCGATAGTCACCAGCGGCAGATCGCGCAGATCGACACGTCCTACTTTCGCCTCTTCCGGCACTTCTTCTTTCAGTCCGGCGACCTGTTTCTCAACCGCCTGAGGCCAGATATATGGGATTTCATGAGTACGCAGGGCCATATCAACGGCCATGCTGGTTCCCATGTTGTCACCCAGCACTTCAACAATTTTACCCACCGCTTTGGTGCGGCGAGTCGGGCGCTGGGTCAGCTCAACCACGACCACAAAACCCATACGAGCGCCCATTACCTCTTCCGGCGGGATCAGGATATCGAAGCTCAGGCGGCTGTCGTCTGGGACGACAAACCCAACACCAGCATCGGTGAAGTAGCGGCCGACAATCTGGCTGGTTTTCGGCACCAGTACGCGCACAATACGCGCTTCGCGGCGACCTTTACGGTCCGCGCCCAACGGCTGCGCCAGCACCTGATCGCCATGAATGCAGGTTTTCATCTGCTCGCTGGAAAGATACAGGTCATCTTTGCGGCCTTCAACACGCAGAAAGCCGTAGCCATCACGGTGGCCAATAACGGTACCTTTCAGCAGGTCGAGACGCTCCGGCAGCGCATAGCATTGACGACGGGTGAAGACCAGTTGTCCGTCACGCTCCATCGCGCGCAGGCGACGACGCAGCGCTTCTTGCTGCTCTTCACCTTCAATATTGAGTTCAGCGGCCAGCTCATCGCGGTTGGCCGGCTTTTCACGTTTAGTTAAATGTTCGAGGATAAATTCCCGGCTCGGGATAGGATTCGCGTATTTTTCTGCTTCGCGTTCCTGGAAAGGATCTTGTGACATGTCGGTTCCTCCGTCATCATCGCTGCTGGCGGGAGTCGTTACTCCACCAGCAATAATTTATAAAGCGGTTGATTCTTTTCAACCAAATCAGCAAGTGTGTAGTTGTCCAGTTCCGTGAGAAAACTTTGCACTGCTTTAGAAAGCGCCTGTTTGAGTCTACAGGCCGGGGTAATATGGCAAAACTCGCTGCTACAGTTGACCAACGATAAGGGTTCCAGCTCGCGAACCACATCACCAATACCAATATCCTTAGCGGGTTTACCCAGGCGGATACCGCCATTTTTTCCTCGAATAGCAGTAACAAAGCCCGCCCGGCTAAGTTGATTGATTATTTTGACCATATGATTACGGGACACGCCGTAGACTTCTGTCACCTCAGAAATACTGGTCATACGTCCTTCGGGAAGTGACGCCATGTAGATTAGCGCACGTAATCCGTAATCGGTGAAACTTGTTAACTGCACATCAACCTCAGGAAAAGGGATAAAACGGATAAACCTGGTAGTATTAATTACATTGATGATAAACCAGCCACCAGCCAGGTCGCTAATTTATTTCAGTTCGGGAAGGAAAAAAGCGAGGAACTTACGTGATTTTAAGCCGGATTCTGATGCAAAGCACCTTATCCGGCCTAAATTAGTGCAAGCGCAGCGCCGTTTGACGCTACGCTATAACCAGAATTATGCGTCGAACGGGTCGCGCAGGATCATGGTTTCAGTACGGTCTGGGCCAGTTGAGATAATATCAATCGGCACACCGGTCAGTTCTTCAATACGCTTGATGTAGTTCAGCGCTGCCTGCGGCAGACCGCTACGTTCCTTCACGCCGAAGGTGGATTCAGACCAACCCGGCATGGTTTCGTAAATCGGCTCGATACCTTTCCAGTCGTCAGCTGCCAGCGGAGTAGTCGTTACTTCGCGGCCATCCGGCATACGGTAAGCAACACAGATTTTCACCTCTTTCAAACCGTCCAGTACGTCCAGTTTGGTCAGGCAGAAGCCAGACAGGGAGTTAATCTGTACTGCACGGCGTACAGCAACGGAATCCAGCCAACCGGTACGACGACGACGACCGGTGGTCGCGCCATACTCGTTACCTTGTTTGCACAGGAACTCGCCAACGTCATCAAACAGTTCTGTCGGGAACGGACCCGCACCTACACGAGTAGAGTAAGCTTTGATGATACCCAGAACGTAGTCCACATAACGTGGGCCCAGGCCGGAGCCGGTTGCCACGCCACCTGCGGTGGTGTTGGAGGACGTTACGTACGGATAGGTACCGTGGTCGATATCCAGCAGCGTACCCTGCGCACCTTCAAACATGACGAAATCGCCACGCTTACGCGCCTGGTCCAGCAGATCGGAAACATCAACAACCATTGAGGTCAGGATGTCGGCGATAGCCATCACATCATCCAGCACTTTCTGGTAGTCAACTGCTTCAACTTTATAGAAATTCACCAGCTGGAAGTTGTGATATTCCATCACTTCTTTCAGTTTTTCAGCGAAAGTTGCTTTATCAAACAGATCGCCAACACGCAGACCGCGACGAGCTACTTTGTCTTCATAAGCTGGACCGATACCACGACCGGTAGTACCGATCGCTTTCTCGCCACGCGCTTTCTCACGAGCGTTATCCAACGCAACGTGATAATCAAGGATCAGCGGACAAGCTTCAGACAGCAGCAGGCGCTCGCGAACCGGGATACCACGATCTTCCAGTCCTTTCATTTCTTTCATCAGCGCGGACGGAGACAGAACAACACCGTTACCGATGATGCTGATTACGTTTTCGCGAAGAATGCCTGATGGAATAAGATGGAGGACGGTTTTTTCACCGTTGATTACGAGAGTATGGCCTGCGTTGTGACCACCCTGGTAGCGCACAACATATTTAGCCCGTTCAGTCAGAAGATCGACGATCTTCCCTTTACCTTCGTCACCCCATTGGGTGCCCAGTACGACGACGTTGTTACCCATTTTTCAAAATCACCGTTTGCTTAAAAATGGATTCTACCACCGCTTTTTCAGATATACAGCACTTTTTGCATGCGAAAATCCGCAAATTAGTCTACTTATTGATCAGCCAATCGTTTTCCTCAACATGTAGTAGACCACAACGCCCGCAACCACAAGACCGCCACCAAAACGACGCAAAATATTTTCGGGAAGTTGCGCCATTGCGGAGATCATTTTCTTCCATGCGCTGGGATAAAGCATCGGACCCAGCCCTTCCAGCACCAAAACCAGCGCGAGCGCCAGCAAAATTGTTGAATTCATCCATCGCCCTTATATAAAAAGAAAACCACCGCATCCCTGGAGATGCCGGTGGTTTTGCTGCTTTAAAACCGCTGGAACGCGATTAGCGTGTCGCGGTATTTGGTGTCTTCATGTAGCGGAAGAAATCGCTGTCCGGGCTCATGACCATCACGTCCTGATTCCCTTCAAAGCTCTTCTCGTAAGCACGCAGGCTACGGATGAAGGCGTAGAAGTCAGGATCCTGACTGAACGCATCGGCAAACAGCTTAGCGGCTTCTGCATCGCCTTCACCGCGCATAATACGGCCCTGACGCTCAGATTCTGCCAGCGTTTTAGTGACTTCATAGTCAGCCGTTGCACGCAGTTTTTCCGCCTCTTCCTGGCCTTGTGAACGATGGCGACGCGCTACCGCTTCACGCTCAGCGCGCATACGGTTGTAGATAGCCTCGGACACTTCAGCAGGCAGGTTGATTTGCTTAATACGCACGTCAACCACTTCGATGCCCAATGCCGCCATACTGTTCGGATTGATGACCGGTACTTTACCGTTCGTTTCAGCCTGAACACGTTCAGCCGCTTCGGCAATCGCGCTATCTGCTGCCGGAGTCGCCACTTCATCTTCCGTGCCAGCAGAACCGGAGTTCAGCGCGTCACGCACTTCCAGGGTCAGACGACCGCGGGAATCGGTAACGATGTCCTTCACGTCCAGACGACCAATTTCAGAACGCAGACGGTCAGAGAACTTACGTTTCAGCAGGACTTCCGCCTGAGAAACATCGCCACCGCCCGTTGCCAGGTAGTAACGGCTAAAGTCACTGATGCGCCACTTGATGTAGGAGTCAACGATCAGGTCTTTCTTCTCTTTGGTAACAAAGCGATCGGCCTGGTTGTCCATGGTCTGAATACGCGCATCCAGCATCTTCACAGATTCAATAAACGGAATCTTGAAGTGCAGGCCTGGTGCAACGACCAGCGGCTTGTTTTCATCGTCACGCAGAACTTTACCAAAGCGCAGAGTAATACCGCGCTCGCCTTCTTTGACCACAAAGACAGACATGAACAGAACTACCAGAACGATGATGATAATCGCAATAACTGACTTACGCATCGTTATTCCCCCTGACGCTGGTAGTCGTTACGCTGCGCATTCGCGCGGCGTTGGTCCATAATATCGCCCTGACTGGTGGACGAAGTGTTGCTTGCTCCAGTGCTGGAAGTCGTTGCTGGCGGAAGACGCAGCAGGTTTGAACTGCTGTCAGTCTTTGTTGCTGGCGCACTACCACCTTTCAGCATTTGATCCAGCGGCAGAACCATAAGATTGCTACCTTTATCGTTAACCAGGACTTTGCGGGTATTGCTCAGCACTTTTTCCATGGTTTCGATATACAGACGCTCGCGGGTAATTTGCGGTGCGGCTTTATATTCCGGCAGAATTTTTGCGAAGCGAGCCACTTCACCCTGTGCTTCCAGGATGGTCTGAGTCTTATACGCACGTGCTTCTTCCAGAATACGCTGCGCCTGACCGTTTGCACGCGGCTGAACTTCGTTGGTGTACGCTTCCGCTTCACGGATGTACTGCTGTTCGTTTTCACGTGCTGCGATAGCATCGTCAAACGCGGCTTTTACTTCTTCCGGCGGACGTGCAGCCTGGAAGTTGACGTCCAGCAGGGTGATACCCATGTTGTACGGACGGATCGTTTCTTCCAGTTCACGTTGGGTGTCGCTACGAATAACGGTACGCCCTTCGGTCAGGATACGGTCCATGGTGTATTTACCGATAACCCCACGCAGGGCGCTGTCAGTAGCCTGACGCAGACTGTCATCCGCGCTGGTTACGCTAAACAGGTAACGCTGCGGATCGGTCACGCGGTACTGTACGTTCATTTCGACGCGCACGACGTTTTCGTCAGAAGTCAGCATGACGCCGGATGCGGCAAGTTCACGCACGGCTTCAACGTTGACCGGTGTCACTTCGTCGACAAAGGTCGGTTTCCAGTTCAGACCCGGTTCAACCAAATGGCTGAATTTACCGAAGCGTGTCACCACGCCGCGTTCCGCTTCTTTAATGGTATAGAAACCGCTGGCCGCCCAGATAATGACGATAGCGGCCGCTGCGATAGTAAAGACTCGACCGCCCAGTTGCGGACGCGGGCCTTGCGATGAACTACCGCCGCCAGAGCCAGTACCTTTACCGCCACCCAGACCACCGAGCTTTTTACTCAGTTTGCGGAAGATATCGTCCAGATCGGGAGGTCCCTGCTCGCGACCACCTTTGTTTCCATTTCCCTCAGGGTTGCCGCCAGGTTTGCTGCTTCCCCAGGGGTCGCGGTCTTGTCCGTTATTACCGGGCTGATTCCACGCCATTTTTGTGCTCCATATTTGTTATGCGATGCTATACCTGCGTCTTTTGCGCTGCCGTTGCGTTGGCTGCGTCCCTCAACGCCAGTCACATAGTTGACTATGCTCCTGGAGATTTCAGGACTTGCCGCCTTCCTGCAGCACAAAATCCACAAGGTATAGAGGCGAAAAAATCTTCAGGCCATATCCGTCAGATCAGACAACATAGTCTTCCAGTGCCGGTTCTTGTTTACAGAGGCGACGCCAGTCTACGATCGGCATACGAACCTGCAGACCTACGCTGCCGTCCTCCTCCATCCACTCTTTTTCTATTGCCTGAAGTTGATAAAACCGGCTTCTCAAACGCCCTTCCTGCGGCGGCAAACGCAACGTATGCTGCGCCACCTCACCGGAAAGTCGCTCAGTCAAAGCCTGAAAAAGTTGTGGTATACCAATCCCCGTTTGCGCTGATACCCAAACGCGAATGGGTTTATTCTCTTCATCTCTGTCGATACGCGGCTCAAAGTCATCCAACATATCGATTTTATTCATCACCAGCAGAGTCGGGATCTCATGCGCATCGATCTCTTCGAGCACCGTATCGACGGCCTCAATGTTTTCCTGCACACGAAAGTCTGCTGCATCAATAACGTGCAGCAGCAATGTCGCCTGACGTGTTTCCTGCAAGGTGGCCTTAAACGCCGCCACCAGGTCGTGCGGTAAATGACGGATAAACCCAACGGTATCCGCCAGCACTGTCTCACCCACGTCCGCAACGTCTATTCTGCGTAGCGTCGGGTCCAGGGTCGCAAACAGCTGATCCGCTGCGTAGACCTGGGCTTCGGTGATCTGGTTGAACAGGGTGGATTTTCCGGCGTTGGTATATCCCACCAGTGATACGGTTGGGACATCCGCTTTCTTGCGCGACTGTCGCCCCTGCTCACGTTGCTTTTCAACTTTTTCCAGGCGCGACTGTATCTGCAAAATGCGATTACGCAGCAAACGACGGTCGGTTTCGAGCTGGGTTTCACCCGGGCCGCGCAAACCAATCCCGCCCTTTTGCCGTTCAAGGTGAGTCCAGCCACGGACCAGACGCGTAGCCATATGGCGCAACTGCGCCAGCTCAACCTGCAACTTACCCTCATGGGTTCGCGCACGCTGGGCAAAAATATCTAAAATGAGACCAGTCCTGTCGATAACAAGACACTGGCACAACTGTTCCAGGTTACGTTCCTGGGCAGGGCTTAGAGCATGATCAAAAATCACCACCGCAGCGCCAGTCGCTTTTACGGCTTCGGCAATTTCGATTGCCTTACCTTCACCAACAAAATACTTCGGGTGCGGTGCTTTACGGCTCCCGGTAATCACCTGCATTGCTTCGACACCGGCGGAAGAAACCAGAGATTCAAACTCCTGGAGGTCTTCCATATCTTTGTCTTGCGAAAAATAGATGTGTACCAGTACCGCCTGCTCACCGGCATCATAACGGTCAAACAAGCGTCAACCCCTTAATATAAATCAACGGGGAACGCAGGATCGCTGGCTCCCCGTATGTAAAACAGCTAATAACCTTATTCGGTTTCTTCGCTGTCCTGTTGCGCAGATGAACCTTGCGCGTTGCTACCGTGATGGTAGTTGCTGCCTGTGCCGCCGGTGGCATTATTGCTGTGATGAGAAACCGGACGAGACGGGACAACAGTAGAAATCGCGTGCTTATAAACCATCTGGCTGACCGTGTTTTTCAACAGGATCACGAACTGATCAAAAGACTCGATTTGACCTTGCAGCTTAATACCATTCACCAAATAAATAGAAACTGGAACACGTTCCCGACGCAGTGCGTTCAGGAACGGATCTTGTAAAGATTGCCCCTTAGCCATTCTCTCTTTTCCTTATATGCTTATTTGTACTTTGAACCTTTCGATTCTGAAAAATTGCGCACGATACGTTTCAATTGTACACATTCAGTTCGCGATAGCACCAACAACCTGTAATACTTCGTTTCGCGCCTGGTCAGGCTTTTCACTGTCAAGCCAGTGCACCCCTTCCCAACCACGCAACCAGGTTACCTGTCGCTTCGCCAACTGCCTCGTGGCGCAAACACCTCTATAAACCATTTCATCGTATGAAATTTCACCTTCAATGTATGACCACATCTGGCGATACCCTACACAACGAATGGAAGGCAAATCCGTATGCAAATCTCCACGGGCAAAAAGCGCCCGGACTTCTGCTTCAAAACCTGAAGCTAACATCTGATGAAAACGCTGCTCAATTCGCTGATGGAGCAGTTCACGGCTCGCCGGGGCGATTGCAAACTGATGCACCTGATACGGCAAAGCATCTCCTGACGTTTGCGTCAGCTCCGTTAAAGTTTTACCCGAAATGAAAAAAACTTCCAGTGCCCGGGAAAGTCTTTGCGGATCATTTGGATGAATACGCGCCGCAGCCACGGGATCGATGTCCTGAAGCTGTCGGTGTAACGCGTCCCAACCCTGCTCTGCCGCCTGCTGCTCAATTCTGGTCCTGACTTCCGGGTCCGCCGACGGTAACGGCGACAGTCCTTCAAGCAAGGCTTTGAAATATAACATTGTGCCGCCCACCAGCAACGGGATACGCCCCGCGGCGGTAATGTCGGCCATCTCGACTAACGCATCGCGACGAAAATCCGCAGCGGAGTACGCTTGCGACGGATCGCGGATATCCAACAATCGGTGCGGCGCGGCCTGTAATTCAGCTGCATCAGGCTTGGCTGTACCGATATCCATCCCCTTGTAAATAAGGGCGGAATCAACGCTTATCAACTCTATAGGCAAAACTTTACGCAATTCAATTGCTAATGCCGTTTTACCGGAGGCCGTTGGCCCCATCAAAAAAATCGCCTTTGGCAGGCTCGCCTTACGGGTATCACTCATGTTTCAGGGCATTCATTACCGAATGTAAATCAACAGGTTGTAACAGACCACCCGGCGGTGCCTTCACGAGTTGTGGGCAGAGCCGCTCAACATCCGCTAACAGCGTAATCGCCTGTGCCATGCTCCACTGTGGATGCTCGCTCATCAGGTTACGTGCGATCCACTGTGCAATATTGCCCGGCTCGAATACGGATTGCTGCGCCAGGTAGCCTATCAGTTCAGGAATCAAGATTTGTAAATTTTGTTGGCGTAAGGGTAAAGGCACAGCCCGGATGGTCACATGCTGCGCATCCAGCTGAAATTCAATGCCCAACTCAGCCAGTTGGCTCTGTCCTTTTTGCAGTGCCGCTTTTTCATCGGCGGTCACTTTTAAACGTAAAGGGATCAGTAACGGTTGAGCACAAACCGTTCCCTGACCCGGCGTTAACTGCGCCTGACGCAGCCAACGCTCAGCCACCGGCAATGCCAACAACTGAATATGACCATCGCATTCGAGTAACGCGCAGTCTGCATCAACAATCGTTAGCACCCGGCCAAAGCCCTGACTACTGCCAGTCAGAGGCGTCGATGACGTTTCAGAGACCGGCGTTTTCCGCGTTGGAGCCGGCGTCTGCATCAGTTGCTGATAGATTTCGCCCTGCTGCTTTTGGTATCCGGGTTGAGCATGAGGCCAACTGGCTCCCGCCTGACGGCCACCGCCACTACTACTGCCACCGCTACTGCCACTTCCAGCACCAGCGGATGCTGAGTACCGCGGTGTCGCAGGTTCACGCGCGGGAGCAGGCTCGGCAAAATGGTTGCGTCCAGCAGCTACGCGGTTTTCCGGGATGTGCCTTGGGGCGGGTTCGTCGTTATCAGCCAACGGCAGCGGCGTTTCAAGCTGCTGTTGCAGGACGCTCAACACGCCCTGGTAAATAAAATCGTGCAGCAGGCGGGATTGATGGAAACGGACCTCATGTTTAGCTGGGTGTACGTTGACATCCACTTGATGCGGATCGATTTCCAGATACAGCACAAATGCGGGCTGTTGATCGGCTCCCAGCTTATCTTCACAAGCCTGGCGGATAGCATGGTTGATCAGCCGGTCACGCATCATCCGACCATTCACATAGCAGTACTGGATTTCTGCCAGTGCTGCCGTTGTGTGGTTAGGATCGGCCACCCAGCCACGCAATGTTAAATCGCCATGCTGCCATTCGATCGCCAGCGCATGCTCCAGAAATGGCGTGCCGCAAATCGCGCCCAGCCGGCGCTCTTTCTGCCCATCCGCGGCCACTGCCCGGTACTGTCGCACCACTTTGCCGTTGTGCGATAAATTTATCGTCACATCAAAACGTGCCAGCGCAATGCGGCGAATAATCTCGTCGATATGATTAAATTCGGTTTTCTCGGTGCGCATAAATTTGCGCCGCGCCGGGGTGTTGTAGAACAGATCTAGCACCTCCAGCGTGGTTCCCACCGGATGCGCAGCGGGTTTAACTGTGACATCCATGTCACGCCCTTCGGCATACGCCTGCCAGGCTTCGGGTTGTTCTTGCGTACGCGACGTCAGGGTTAAGCGAGACACGGAGCTGATACTGGCCAGCGCTTCGCCGCGAAATCCGAGGCTCACGATGGCTTCAAGATCGTCAAGCGAGGCTATTTTACTGGTGGCATGACGCGCCAACGCCAACGCCAGCTCGTCTTTTTTAATCCCACAGCCGTTGTCACGAATACGGATAAGCTTCGCGCCGCCGCGTTCAATATCGATATCAATGCGCGTCGCACCGGCATCAATGCTGTTTTCCACCAGCTCTTTCACCACTGACGCAGGCCGCTCTACCACCTCGCCTGCGGCAATCTGGTTCGCCAGCTGTGGCGGTAGAACCTGAATCGGCATGGCTAATCCTTAATTTGTTAACGTGTTACCCGGCGATATGGCGCTGGCGGTTTGCGCCGGTGCGCCCTGCGGCCCGGTTTGCATCGGGTGCGCCTGGAAATAGTTACGCAATCCTTTGTAAATCGCCTCAGCCAGCTGCTGCTGGTAATCATCGCTCGCCAGCAGACGTTCTTCGCTGTTGTTACTGATAAAGCCGGTTTCAACCAGCACTGACGGGATATCAGGCGAACGCAGTACGCCGAGGCTAGCGTGTTCCGGGCGACGCTTATGCATCGAACCAATACGTTCTAACTGGCCGATCATGCTGGTCGCCACATCATACCCGACGCGTTGCGAATGACCGAACTGCAGATCCAGTACAGCCTGGCTGAGATAAGGATCGGACTGGCTGTTTGCCAGCACATCGCCCGCGCCGCCCAACAGCTCCGATTGCTTCTCGTGCTGTTCCAGCCAGCCGGCCATCTCACTGTTCGCCCGACGGTTTGACAGCACCCAAACGGAAGCACCTGTGGCATCACGGTTTGGTGCGGCATCCGCGTGAATAGAAACCAGGAAATTGGCGTTTTGTTTACGCGCGACGTCTGAACGCCCCATCACCGAGATAAAGTAATCACCATCACGAGTGAGAACGCCTTTAAACATCGGGTCATCATTGAGCAAACTGCGCAGCTTGCGCGCCACGGCAATCGTGACGTTTTTCTCACGCGTGCCGCCAGGACCAATAGCACCAGGATCCTGTCCACCGTGTCCGGCATCAATGGCAATCACCACTTTATCGCCGTTGCTGGAACTGGCGCGCGCCGCAGGGCGCGTAGAGGTATTGCTGTTAGTCACAGCCGTAGTGCGATCGTTTTCCGCTTTAAATGGATTGCGCGCTGGCTCGACAGGACGTGGGGCAACAATCGGCGCTTCAACACGCTTTGCAACCACGGGAGGTGGAGGCGGCGGCGGTGGCGCATCAGCGTTGATGGTAAACACGACGGTATAATTGCCGCCGTTCTGGCGTTTTACTGCTTCGGCTTTACCGTTCTCTGTTAAATCCACCACCAGTCGCAGAGACTGCGCATCTTTTGGCGTGCCGGAACGGATAGATTTCACCAGATTATTGCCGCTAAACAGCAGCGGTAATCCCTGAATCACTCCGGTTTGTTTAATATCCAGCGCGACGGTTCGTTTCCCGTCCTGCGAAACGGCATATTCAGGATCGCCAATAAAGCTCAGCGTAATCCGCGCCTGTTGATCGCCATTAGATACCTGAAGATCGGAGAGGCTGGCGGCCCCTGCCTGCGCGCACAGCAGGACCAGGGTTGCCATCAGCCAGTTTCTGATGCGATAAATCATCCCGCCACCCTTAAGGTTAATCGGCTAAACGCGCCAGCAATAAATCACCTGATGAGGAGACTGCGCTTACACGCGCCTCTCGACCTTGCGCCTGATATTCAATGTGTATTTCGACGTCCGGGTCTGGCAGTACACCTTTACCTTGTTGCGGCCATTCCACCAGGCAGATGGCATCATTGGCAAAATAATCGCGGATCCCCATAAATTCCAGCTCCTCTGGGTCCGCAAGTCGGTATAAATCGAAGTGATATACCATCATGTTATCGAGTGAATAGGGTTCAACCAGCGTGTAGGTGGGGCTTTTTACATTACCTTTATGACCTAATGCCTGCAGAAATCCCCGGCTGAAGGTGGTTTTACCCGCCCCCAGGTCGCCGTACAAATATATAACCATCGCGCCGTCACAGGCTTTGGCTACCCGCAGTCCCAGGTCTAAAGTCGCCTGCTCATCAGGTAGTGGAATTACTCGATTCATCATGATAAACGTCAATCACATCAGGGTTAACAATACGCTGTAGCGTGGTAAAGAGATCTGTCGCCAGCATGCCGCGCGTACCAAAACGCGCCGCCAGCACATCCGCCGCCGCTCCGTGCGCAACACATCCCGCACATGCTGCATCATACGGGGTAAGCTTCTGTCCGAGCAATGCGCCAATAATACCGGAAAGTACATCCCCCATTCCGCCGCTGGCCATCCCGGCATTGCCGGTATCAATAATACCCAACTCCGCCTGTTCAGCAGCAACAACCGTACCCGCGCCTTTCAGCACCACAACGCCTCCGTACCGTTTTACCAGACGTTGTGCACAAAGTAAGCGATCGTCTTCAATTTCTGCAATGGAACAACCCAGCAGTCGCGCGGCTTCACCTGGATGCGGCGTGATCACGCGATTGTGACGTTTATCGGGGTTGATTGCCAGCAGGTTCAGCGCATCCGCATCCCAAAGCATCGGTTTGCGAAAATTCTCCACTTTTTGCAGCGCTTTTTTGCCCCACTCCTGCTGACCAAGCCCGGGGCCTATCACCACTACATCCGCCCACGCCAGGCTCTCTTCCAGCGTCTGCGGCGTCAGCGTATCGACCATCAGTTCCGGTCTGGCTGTCAAAATAGGCGCAATGTTTTCACTGCGCGTCAGCACTTTGACCAGCCCGGCGCCTGCACGCAGCGCGGCTTCCCCGGCCATGCGTATTGCGCCTGCCGTTCCGTGGTCACCGCCGATAATCACCAGCCGACCGTGGGAGCCCTTGTGCGAGGTGGGTCGACGCGGCGTTAGCCAGTGCGCAAGCTGTTGAGCATCAAAACGTTGAATTGGCGCATTCTGCCCCGCCAGCCAGTCGTCCAGCCCAAGTGCGTTAACATGCAGACGCCCGGTGACATCGCGCGCTTTACCGGTGAGCAAGCCCGGCTTGAGTGCAATAAAGGTAATGGTATGCGCTGCGTTGATGACCGCGCCCGGCGTCGCTCCCGTCTGCGCCAGCAGGCCGGAGGGAATATCTATCGCCACGGTGGGGGCTGGGTGAGAATTGGCACGTTCAATCAATACTGACAGAGATTCACGCGGTGCGTGTTTTAAGCCAGTGCCTGTCAGCGCGTCGATTATCACGTCCACGTTATCTGGCCAATTGATATCAACCGCGTGAATGACGCCACCCGCGTTAAGCCAGCCATCACGCGCATGCTGCGCCACCTCGGGGAGCGGTTTGTCACTCTCCTGTGCCAGCAACGTGACTTCAAGACCCAACGCTTTGGCAAGTCTTGCTACTACGTAACCATCGCCGCCGTTGTTGCCATGACCACATAGCACCAGCCAGTGCCGGGCGTTCGGATAAGCCTCACGAGTGATCTGAAACGCCGCCTCTCCCGCCCGTTGCATCAGTTCGTAAAGCGTCAGCCCAGAACTGTCTGCCGCCTCTCGCTCCATCCGCCTGATGTCATCGGCGTGCCAGATGGAGTGTGGTATACTTGCGGGGTTTTTCTTCATTGTATGGTCCGTCATGTCAGAGCCCCTCGATCTCAATCAGTTAGCGCAAAATATTAAGCAGTGGGGGCTGGAGCTTGGCTTTCAGCAGGTCGGTATTGCCGATACCGACCTCAGCGAAGCGGAGCCCAAACTGCAGGCCTGGCTGGACAAACAATACCACGGCGAGATGGACTGGATGGCCCGTCACGGCATGATGCGCGCCCGACCTCACGAATTATTGCCCGGTACGCTACGTGTCATCAGCGTACGTATGAACTATCTTCCTGCCAATGCGGCCTTCGCCAGCACGTTGAAGAACCCTTCGCTGGGTTACGTCAGCCGTTACGCGCTTGGCCGCGACTACCATAAGCTGCTACGTAACCGCTTAAAAAAGCTGGGGGAGATGATTCAACAGCACTGCGTTTCGCTGAATTTTAGACCTTTTGTCGATTCTGCGCCCATTCTTGAGCGTCCGTTAGCGGAAAAAGCCGGGCTTGGCTGGACAGGTAAGCACTCACTTATCCTCAATCGCGAAGCCGGTTCATTTTTCTTCCTCGGGGAATTACTGATCGATTTACCCTTACCGGTCGACCAACCAGCAGAAGAAGGATGCGGGAAATGCGTCGCCTGCATGACCATCTGTCCCACCGGGGCCATCGTTGAACCCTACACGGTGGATGCGCGCCGCTGTATCTCTTATCTCACTATCGAACTGGAAGGCGCGATCCCGGAAGAATTTCGTCCCTTGATGGGGAATCGAATTTACGGCTGCGATGATTGCCAGCTTATTTGCCCGTGGAACCGCTATTCACAGTTGACGACAGAGGATGACTTCAACCCGCGCAAGCAGCTTCATGCTCCGGAGTTAATAGAGCTGTTTAGCTGGAGCGAAGCGTGGTTTTTAAAAGTCACGGAGGGGTCTGCCATTCGTCGTATTGGCCACCTGCGCTGGTTGCGAAATATCGCCGTTGCGTTGGGTAATGCTCCCTGGAATGAAGCCATTCTTCGCGCACTGGAAAGTCGCAGAGGTGAGCACCCACTTCTCGACGAACATATTGAGTGGGCGGTTGCTCAGCAAATTGAGAAGCGAAATACCTGCGTAGTTGAGGTGCAGCTACCGCAGAAACAACGTTTGGTCAGGGTCATTGAGAAGGGTCTGCCGCGCGACGCTTAAGTCATCCACAGCTTGTGTATAAAAATAAAAACACATTGATATTCAAGAGGGAAAAAATCGTCAAGTGATCGTATTAACAATTTGAAATGATAATTAAACCAGTAATTTCAAATAGTTAAAATGATACTATTCACCCGGCGAAGTTTTTTGCATTCCAGGAATAATACCCGAACCTGTGGATAAGTCTGTTTACAAGAGTATGTCAATGACGAAACAAAACGTCCCCAACGTGATTATTCGTTGTGGATATTTTTATTGGGGTAAGAATTTGGAGCGGGAAACGAGACTCGAACTCGCGACCCCGACCTTGGCAAGGTCGTGCTCTACCAACTGAGCTATTCCCGCTTGGGTGTGTCTGTGCTTTACAAGCACTTTCAAATTTTGGAGCGGGAAACGAGACTCGAACTCGCGACCCCGACCTTGGCAAGGTCGTGCTCTACCAACTGAGCTATTCCCGCAAATCTGTACTGCTTTTGTTGCTGTCGTAATTCGCATTTCTGCGTCGTTACGGGAGGCGCATTATACGAGAAATCCGTTTAGCTGCAACCCCCCTGAAAGCGTTTTTTTCGAAAATTCGTTCAAGTGATTAATTTACAATCAAGCTGAACAATTTAGCGTCAAAAACCCGGTGACGCAAGCCACCGGAGAACAAAATCAAAGATTAATAAAATGTTCGCGATAGTAAGCAAGCTCTGCAACAGATTCACGAATGTCGTCCATCGCCTGATGTGTTCCCTGCTTGGTGAAGCCCGCAAGGATTTCCGGCTTCCAACGACGCGCCAGTTCTTTGAGCGTGCTGACGTCCAGATAGCGATAATGGAAATACGCCTCCAGCTCCGGCATGTATTTAAACAGGAAACGACGATCCTGCCCGATGCTGTTGCCACAGATAGGTGATTTCCCTTGCGGAACCCACTCTTTCAAAAAAGCCAGCGTGGCCAGTTCTGCTTCACGATCGCCCATGGTGCTCGCCTTCACGCGCTCCACCAGCCCGCTCCCGGTATGCGTACGTACGTTCCAGTCATCCATTAATGCCAGCTGTTCGTCGGACTGGTGCACCGCAATTGTCGGTCCTTCAGCCAGAATATTCAGGTTGGCATCCGTCACCAGCGTGGCGATCTCAATAATGCGATCGCGCTCGGGATCCAGACCTGTCATCTCCAGATCGATCCAAATCAGGTTGTTTTCATTGGCACTCATGCTATTTTCCACCCTTCAGCGTCACATTCAGTGTGACTACATTGATCTAAAATTGTGTGTATCATAAATGTTTTGCCCATCATGGGCGACCAGGAGCCAGTCCGATTGAGTAAGAATAAACTCTCCAAAGGCCAACAGCGCCGTGTGAACGCCAATCACCAGCGTCGTCTTAAAACGTCCACGGAGAAGCCCGACTACGACGACAACCTGTTTGGCGAAACCGCCGAAGGCATCGTTATCAGCCGTTTTGGCATGCATGCCGACGTAGAGTCTGCTGACGGTGAAATTCACCGTTGCAACATCCGCCGTACAATTCGCTCGCTGGTGACCGGCGATCGCGTAGTCTGGCGCCCGGGTAAAGCGGCAGCTGAAGGCGTGAATGTCAAAGGTATCGTTGAAGCGGTACACGATCGTACCTCGGTACTGACACGACCCGACTTTTACGACGGGGTAAAGCCTATTGCCGCCAACATCGACCAGATCGTTATTGTCTCAGCCATCTTACCCGAGCTGTCACTCAATATTATCGACCGGTATCTGGTAGCCTGCGAAACGCTACACGTTGAACCGATTATCGTGCTGAATAAGATCGATCTGCTGGATGATGAAGGCATGGCCTTCGTTAACGAACAGATGGATATCTATCGCAACATTGGCTATCGGGTGTTGATGGTATCAAGCCGCACAAAAGACGGCCTGAAACCGCTTGAAGAAGCATTAACCGATCGCATCAGCATTTTTGCCGGTCAATCGGGCGTAGGTAAATCCAGCCTGCTCAATAATCTCCTCGGCCTGCAGGAAGAGATCCTGACCAATGATGTCTCTGACAACTCCGGCCTTGGACAGCACACCACCACGGCCTCTCGCCTGTATCATTTCCCGCACGGCGGCGACGTTATTGACTCCCCTGGCGTGCGTGAGTTTGGACTGTGGCATCTGGAGCCGGAACAAATCACGCATGGCTTTGTCGAATTTCATGACTATCTGGGCCATTGCAAATACCGCGACTGCAAGCATGATACCGATCCAGGCTGCGCTATCCGTGAGGCTGTAGAAAAAGGGGCCATAGCCGAAACCCGGTTTGAAAATTATCACCGCATCCTGGAAAGCATGGCGCAGGTAAAAACGCGTAAAAACTTTTCTGATACAGACAACTGACAACTAAGCTAAGCATCGCTAGAATCGTCCCCCTTTTTTCAGGATCCGGCCCGTATGCCGGATCGGGAACAAATTATGGCCTGGAGGCTACCTTGTTAAACTCATTTAAGCTTTCGCTACAATACATTCTGCCGAAACTATGGCTCACTCGCCTGGCGGGTTGGGGTGCGAGCAAACGAGCGGGATGGCTGACCAAACTGGTTATCGATCTGTTCGTGAAATATTACAAGGTCGATATGAAAGAGGCGCAAAAGCCGGACACCGCCAGCTATCGCACCTTTAACGACTTCTTTGTTCGCCCGCTGCGCGACGATGCTCGCCCGATTAACACCGATCCAAACGTACTGGTCATGCCCGCTGACGGCGTGATCAACCAGTTAGGTAACATCGAAGAAGACAAACTGCTGCAGGCTAAAGGGCACAGCTATACCCTTGAAGCGCTGCTGGCTGGCAACTACCAGATGGCGGATAAATTCCGCAACGGTACGTTTGTAACCACTTACTTGTCTCCACGCGATTACCACCGTGTACACATGCCGTGTAACGGTATCCTGCGTGAAATGATGTACGTGCCGGGCGATCTCTTCTCTGTAAACATCCTGACTGCGCAAAACGTACCGAACCTGTTTGCCCGCAACGAACGTGTAATCTGTCTATTTGATACCGAATTTGGCCCGATGGTGCAGATTCTGGTCGGCGCGACCATCGTCGGCAGCATTGAAACCACATGGGCTGGCACCATTACCCCACCACGAGAAGGCGTCATCAAGCGCTGGACCTGGCCGGAAGGCGAAAGCGAAGGGTCGGTGGCGCTGTTGAAAGGTCAGGAAATGGGCCGCTTTAAGCTCGGTTCCACCGTCATCAACCTGTTCGCACCTGGCAAAGTTAACCTGGTTGAGCAATTGCAGGATCTGTCCGTGACTAAAATCGGCCAGCCAATGGCCATCTCGACCGAGACTTTCGTGACACCAGAGGCAGAACCGGCCCCGCTGGCGAAAGAAGAGATCGAAGCAGAACACGATGCCAGCCCGCTGGTTGACGACAAAAAAGACGAAAGTTAAACATAGGAATCGCTGCTGTGCGCCTGATTATCACTTTTCTGATGGCCTGGTGCCTCAGCCTGGGGGCGTACGCTGCGACGGCCCCCGATGCCAAACAACTCACCCAGGAACTGGAGCAAGCAAAGGCGGCAAAACCCGCTCAGCCAGAAACCGTTGAGGCGCTCCAGTCCGCGCTGAATGCCCTTGAGGAGCGTAAAGGCTCTCTCGAGCGCGCCCAGCAATACCAGCAAGTTATTGATAACTTCCCCAAGCTGTCCGCAACGTTACGCGCGCAGCTTAGCAACCTGCGTGATGAACCGCGCAATGTGCCAACCGGACTCACTACCGATGCGTTAAACCAGGAGATCCTCCAGGTTAGCAGCCAACTGCTGGAAAAGAGTCGTCAGGCCCAGCAGGAGCAGGATCGCGCCCGGGAAATCGCCGACTCGTTAAGCCAGCTTCCTCAACAGCAAACCGATGCCCGCCGCCAGCTCAATGAGCTTGAGCGACGCATTGGTACCGCCAACGGCAATTCCGCACAGAATCAGGCGATGCAGGCTGAATCCGCCAAACTTAAAGCCCAGGTCGATGAACTGGAGCTGGCGCAGCTTTCTGCCAATAACCGTCAGGAACTGGCGCGTATGCGCTCCGAACTGGCGGAAAAACAGAGTCAACAACTCGACACTTACCTGCAGGCTTTGCGCAATCAACTCAACAGTCAACGTCAGCGTGAAGCTGAGCGAGCGCTGGAAAGCACCGAACTGCTGGCGGAAAACAGCGCGGGACTGCCGGAAGGCATTGTCGACCAGTTCAAGGTGAACCGCGAGCTGTCTCAGGCCTTAAACCAGCAAGCACAGCGTATGGACCTGGTCGCTTCGCAGCAGCGTCAGGCCGCCAGCCAAACGCTGCAGGTGCGTCAGGCATTGAATACGCTGCGAGAGCAGTCTCAGTGGCTTGGGGTTTCAAATATGCTGGGAGAAGCGCTGCGAGCGCAGGTATCCCGTCTGCCGGAAATGCCTAAACCTCAGCAGTTGGATACCGAAATGGCGCAGCTTCGCGTACACCGCATGCGCTATGAGGATCTCCTCAACAAACAGCCGCAGCTGCGTCAGATTCATCAGGCCGATGGACAACCGCTGACCGCTGAACAGAGCAGCATCCTCAACGCCCAGCTACGGACCCAGCGTGAGCTGCTGAACTCATTGTTACAGGGTGGCGATACGCTGATCCTTGAGCTGACCAAGCTCAAAGTTTCCAACAGCCAACTGGAAGATGCGCTAAAAGAGGTCAATGAAGCGACGCACCGCTACCTGTTCTGGACGTCAGACGTTAGCCCTATCTCCCTCTCCTGGCCTGTCGACATCGTTCAGGATCTGCGGCGTCTGATTTCATTAGATACGTTTAATCAGTTGGGCCAGGCCAGCATCATGATGCTGACCAGCAAAGAAACGCTGCTACCGCTGTTCGCGGCGTTGGTGCTGGTTGGCTTTAGCCTCTCTTCGCGCAAGCACTTCACCCGTTTCCTTGAACGCTCGTCCGCGCGGGTCGGGAAAGTCACCCAGGACCACTTCTGGCTGACAATACGCACGGTATTCTGGTCAATACTCGTCGCTTCGCCGTTGCCAGTGCTGTGGGCAACGCTCGGTTACGGATTGCAGGAAGCCTGGCCTTATCCGTTGGCTGTCGCGATCGGCGATGGCGTTACCGCCACAGTGCCCATGCTGTGGGCGGTAATGATCTGCGCTACCTTTGCGCGTCCCAACGGTCTGTTTATTGCCCACTTTGGCTGGCCGCGGAACCGCGTCGCGAAAGCCATGCACTATTACCTGATGAGCATCGGGCTGATTGTCCCGTTGATCATGGCGGTGATTATGTTTGATAACCTCAATGACCGGGAATTCTCCGCCTCACTGGGGCGTCTGTGCTTTATTCTGATTTGCGGTGCGCTGGCTGTCGTAACCCTGAGCCTGAAACGCGCCGGGATACCGCTGTACCTCGATAAAGAGGGCAACAGCGATAACATGGTCAACAGCATGCTGTGGAATTTGCTGATGGGTGCGCCGCTGATTGCTATTCTCGCCGCAGCGGTGGGCTATCTCGCTACGTCACAAGCCTTGCTGGCGCGTCTGGAAACGTCCGTAGCGATTTGGTTCTTATTACTGGTGGTGTATCACGTTATCCGCCGTTGGATGCTAATTCAGCGCCGCCGCCTGGCGTTTGACCGCGCCAAGCATCGACGCGCTGAAATGCTGGCGCAGCGCGCGCGAGGCGAAGAAGAACCACCGCATTCCACCAGCCTTGAAGGCGCGATTGACGTTGATGAAAGCGAAGTGGATTTGGATGCTATCAGCGCACAATCGCTGCGCCTGGTGCGTTCTATCCTGATGCTTATCGCCCTGCTCTCGGTCATTGTACTGTGGTCAGAAATTCATTCCGCTTTCGGCTTCCTGGAAAACATCTCGTTGTGGGATGTCACCTCCACGGTTCAGGGCGTGGAAAGCTTAGAACCGATAACGCTGGGCGCAGTGCTTATCGCGATTCTGGTGTTTATCATCACCACCCAGTTAGTACGCAACCTGCCCGCGTTGCTGGAGCTGGCACTACTGCAACATCTTGATTTAACCCCCGGTACCGGTTATGCCATCACCACCATCACCAAGTATCTGCTGATGCTGATTGGCGGTCTGGTTGGCTTCTCGATGATCGGTATTGAATGGTCCAAACTGCAATGGCTGGTGGCGGCTCTCGGTGTCGGTCTGGGCTTTGGTTTGCAGGAGATCTTCGCCAACTTTATTTCCGGCCTGATAATCCTGTTTGAAAAACCAATCCGCATTGGCGACACGGTGACGATTCGCGATCTTACCGGTAGCGTGACGAAGATTAATACCCGTGCCACCACTATCAGCGACTGGGACCGCAAAGAGATCATCGTGCCCAACAAAGCCTTTATCACCGAACAGTTTATCAACTGGTCGTTATCCGATTCCGTTACCCGTGTGGTGTTAACCATCCCGGCACCGTCGGAGGCGAACAGCGAGGAGGTTACGCAGATCCTGCTGACTGCCGCGCAGCGCTGTTCTCTGGTTATCGATAATCCGGCACCTGAAGTCTTTCTGGTTGACCTGCAGCAGGGGATTCAAATCTTCGAACTGCGTATTTATGCCGCAGAGATGGGGCATCGCATGCCGCTGCGCCATGAAATCCACCAACTGATTCTGGCAGGCTTCCGCGAGCACGGTATTGATATGCCGTTCCCTCCGTTCCAGATGCGTCTGGAGAGCCTCGGCGGTAAGCAAACAGGGAGAACATTAAGTTCTGCAGGAAGAGGTAGTCGCCCGGCAGGGAGTTTGTAACGCACAATGCAGGCAAGAAATGCCGGATGGCGACCCGTTGGGTCTAATCCGGCCTACGAAGATGCTACTTTGTAGGCCGGATTAGGCAGGTCGTTTATTCCACCGCCCACTCAGGCTCGTTGATCGTGCGACGGCTGTAGTTCTGATAAATCGCCATCGCCAGCAGTGAGAAGAAGATCGGACCGCCGGTCATCCACAGTGCGCTGTTCCAGTCTCCGGCTTCAATTACCGGCTGGATGATAGTGAACACGTTGGCAAACGTCACCACCAGCACGACCACTCCCGTTGCCAGCAACGTCGCCGCTCGGGTTTTAAATACAACAAACGGCCTTTCCAGACCCGGATGGGATTTAAAGAACGGAAACGCCAGCGCCAGGAACAGATACGGCAGCGTCATCGAGACGTTCGCCATCAGCGTCAGTTTGTTATAGAACGCTGAAGCCGTATCGCCACCAAATGAAACCAACAGGATAAACAGGCTCACCAGCAGGCACTGTAACCACATTGCCGTCGTCGGCATCCCTACGGCATTCAGTTTGGTCATCGGCGCGGGCCACAACGCCTTCGGCGTGCCCTGAATAATCGCTTTCAGCGGTGAGTAGCTGAGGGTGAAAAAAGCGCCGGTGTAGGCAAGGAACATGGAAAGCCCGGTAATGCGTGCAAACCATACGCCCATCACCATTGCGGCATCAGGGGAAAGATGTAGCGCATTACCCAACGTCATTCCGAGGCTTTTCATCAGGATATAGGTAATATTCCCGAGGTTAACTGAGCTATTACTTAATACCTGCTGCCAGTTGGTGCTAACACCCCATAAAAAGATGGCCAGTGAATAACCAACAGAAATGACAATAGCGGCAAAAACAATGCCTTTAGCAAAGTTCTTTTCTGGTTTTTCTGTTTTATCGACCAGTCCCCCCACAGCTTCAATTCCGCCGTAAGCAAAAATGGCAAACACAACAAATGACAACATTGCCAGTCCGGACTGATATCCGGGATTAGGCGAGGAGATGAAATTAATATCCTGTGCAAAGTGGCCACCAGTTAATAACAAAATAGCGACACTCACTAACAACAGAACTAAATTAAGACACATTACGGCAATTCCACCTACAGCCGTAATACGCGCAATCTTATTAATACCCCGGGATGCCACGCAGGTCACCAGGATCATCCAACCGACGGCGAGCAACCCGACAACCTGCGTAGGCTCAAGCCCTGCAATACGCCAGTGCTGCGTCATGTCTGCGCCAAACAAGAAGGTTGAAAAAGGTACCCAGACTTTCGCCGCGGTGCTTACCATCCATATCACATAAGAAGAAAACCACATAAACGTGCCGATAAACGCATAACGCGGTCCAACGCTATTATTCATCCACGAATAGATTCCCCCCTCTTCTTTCCGATAGGCAGAACCCATTTCCGCCATCATTAAAGCAAATGGAATAAAGAATAATAATGCAGAAAATATATACCACGGTATTGCACTATACCCCATTAAATAGAACGCGGAGGGGCTATTAGCAAAACCGAAAACTGACGTAAATATCATGAGAATGAGACCTATCAGGCTCATCTTTTTTATTGTTTGGGTCATTAAACCATCCCTTACTCTGGCAAGCGTTTAACAAACGCCGCTCACCGGTTGGCACTGCTCTCTTTGCAGAGTTCAGCGATAAAAAAATCAACACAGAATTGATACCTAAACGATATCAAATATCCAGGTGTAAATTGTGGCTATTAGAGGGGAAATGAAAAAATATGCTACAAAGTGGCGATTAAGCCGCCACTTTGTATTGCAGAAGAGTAAGTTATGCGCGATCGACTGTAAATGCGATTACCTCGGCCAGGCTCTCTGCGCCCAGCGCGAGCATCACCAGACGGTCAACACCCAGCGCCACGCCTGAGCAATCCGGCATGCCCACTTTCAGCGCTTCCAGCAGGTTGGTATCGATAGGTTGCTGCGGCAGGCCACGTGCGGCGCGTTTGCGGTTATCCTGTTCAAATCGCTGCTGCTGTTCGCGCGCGTCGGTCAATTCATGGAAACCATTCGCCAGCTCAATACCTTTGTAATAAACCTCGAAACGTTCAGCCACGCGGTGATCTTCGGTACTGATTTGCGCCAGTGATGCCTGGCTGGCCGGGAAATGATACACAAACGTCGGTTTGTCTTTACCAATATGCGGTTCAACGCCCATCGTAAACAGCAGTTGCAGTAAGGTATCCCGGTCTTCTTCGGTATCAGCGATATTGCTGAGATCCAATTTCGCCGCCGCTTCCCGCAGTTGGGTTTTATCCGCAGACAGCGGGTCAATCTCCAGATGGCGCTGAAAGGCCTGCTGGTAAGAAAGGCTTTCCGCAGGCGAACAGTCCAACACCTGCTGGAGCAAATCATCCACTTCATTCATCAGGCGATACATATCGTAATGCGGACGATACCACTCAAGCATGGTGAATTCAGGGTTGTGATGACGCCCCATCTCTTCATTACGGAAGCTGCGGCATAATTGATACACCGGGCCGCACCCTGCCACCAGCAGGCGCTTCATATGGTATTCAGGGCTGGTCATTAAATAGAGATTCATTCCCTGGGAGTGCCCAGGGCCGACGAAACGCGTTTCGAACGGGAACAGATGGATGTCCGTCACCGTTGCCTGACTCATACAAGGGGTCTCAACCTCAAGCACGCCACGATCGGCAAAAAAGCGGCGAATCTCCGCTATAATTGCTGCACGTTTCAACAGATTGGGGATGGACGCGCTCGGCTGCCAGGTTGCCGTTTCGCTCATGGTTGTTTCTCCGATTTAAGACAAGGGCACGAAGTCTACTCGTATCGCGCTAACGAGACAAATTTCGCGCACCAGTAATCAGCACTGGCAATTGGATAAAAAAAGCGACACAGGGTGGTTTAGTAATTAAATTAATCAAATTCAATGATAATTCCCCCCTCTGATACGCTAAAAAAATCGAACACGTCAAATTTCCCGCACATCCCTAAGACTATACTATTGTACCTATAAAGGAGCAGTGGAAACGCGTTCATAACCTGTTTGAAGCCGATGAAGCATCTGATTCAGGCAGGGATGAAATAACAACAATCTGGAGGAATGTCGTGCAAACCTTTCAAGCCGATCTTGCCATTATAGGCGCCGGTGGCGCGGGATTACGTGCTGCAATTGCTGCCGCACAAGCAAATCCCAACGCTAAAATCGCACTGATCTCAAAAGTGTACCCAATGCGCAGCCATACCGTTGCTGCCGAAGGCGGCTCTGCTGCTGTCGCGCAGGATCATGACAGCTTTGACTACCATTTTCACGATACGGTAGCAGGCGGAGACTGGCTGTGTGAGCAGGATGTCGTGGATTACTTTGTCCACCACTGCCCAACTGAAATGACGCAACTGGAACAATGGGGCTGCCCATGGAGCCGTCGTGAAGACGGTAGCGTCAACGTACGTCGCTTCGGCGGCATGAAAATCGAGCGTACCTGGTTTGCCGCGGATAAGACCGGCTTCCACATGCTGCATACGCTGTTCCAAACATCTTTGCAGTTCCCGCAGATTCAGCGCTTTGACGAACACTTCGTTCTGGATATTCTGGTTGACGATGGCCATGCTCGTGGTCTGGTTGCCATGAACATGATGGAAGGCACGCTGGTGCAAATCCGTGCTAACGCAGTCGTGATGGCAACGGGTGGCGCAGGTCGTGTTTACCGTTACAACACCAACGGCGGCATCGTAACCGGCGACGGTATGGGCATGGCGCTGAGCCACGGCGTTCCGCTGCGTGATATGGAATTCGTTCAGTATCACCCAACAGGTCTGCCAGGCTCCGGTATCCTGATGACTGAAGGCTGCCGTGGTGAAGGCGGTATTCTGGTTAACAAAAACGGCTACCGTTATCTGCAAGACTACGGCATGGGTCCGGAAACCCCGCTGGGCGAGCCAAAAAACAAATACATGGAACTCGGTCCGCGCGACAAAGTTTCTCAGGCTTTCTGGCACGAATGGCGCAAAGGCAACACCATTTCCACTCCGCGTGGCGATGTGGTTCACCTCGACCTGCGTCACCTCGGCGAGAAAAAACTGCTCGAACGTTTACCGTTCATCTGCGAACTGGCGAAAGCTTACGTGGGTGTCGATCCGGTTAAAGAGCCGATCCCGGTACGTCCGACCGCGCACTACACCATGGGCGGTATCGAAACCGATCAGCACTGTGAAACCCGCATTAAAGGTCTGTTCGCTGTCGGCGAATGTTCCTCTGTTGGTCTGCATGGCGCTAACCGTCTGGGCTCTAACTCCCTGGCTGAACTGGTGGTCTTCGGTCGTATGGCCGGTGAGCAGGCTGCAGAACGCGCTGCAACGGCTGGCGCTGCAAACAGTGCCGCTCTTGATGCACAGGTTGCTGGCGTTGAAAAACGTCTGAAAGATCTGGTTAACCAGGAAGGTAACGAAAACTGGTCTAAGATCCGTGACGAAATGGGCCTGTCCATGGAAGAAGGTTGCGGTATCTACCGTACGCCGGAACTCATGCAGAAAACCGTTGATAAGCTGGCGGAACTGCAGGAACGCTTCAAGCGCGTACGTATCACTGATACCTCCAGCGTCTTCAACACCGACCTGCTGTATACCATCGAACTGGGTCACGGTCTGAACGTTGCTGAATGTATGGCGCACTCCGCTCTGGCACGTAAAGAATCCCGCGGCGCGCATCAGCGTCTGGATGAAGGCTGCACCGAGCGTGACGATGTGAACTTCCTCAAACACACCCTCGCCTTCCGCGATGCTGACGGCACGACTCGCCTGGAATACAGCGACGTGAAAATCACCACTCTGCCACCGGCTAAACGTGTTTACGGTGGCGAAGCGGAAGCAGCCGATAAGAAGGAGAAGGCGAATGGCTGAGATGAAAAACCTGAAAGTTGAGGTGGTGCGCTATAACCCGGAAACCGATACCGCGCCGCACAGTGCTTTCTACGAAGTTCCTTATGATGAAACCACGTCACTGCTGGATGCGCTGGGCTACATCAAGGATAACCTGGCACCGGACCTGAGCTACCGCTGGTCCTGCCGTATGGCGATCTGCGGCTCCTGCGGCATGATGGTCAACAATGTACCGAAACTGGCGTGCAAAACCTTCCTGCGTGATTACACCAACGGCATGAAGGTTGAAGCGCTGGGCAACTTCCCGATTGAGCGCGATCTGGTCGTCGACATGACGCACTTTATCGAAAGCCTGGAAGCGATCAAACCGTACATTATCGGTAACCCGCGTACACCGGATCAGGGTCCAAACACCCAGACTCCGGCGCAGATGGCGAAGTATCATCAGTTCTCCGGTTGCATCAACTGTGGTCTGTGCTATGCAGCGTGTCCGCAGTTCGGCCTGAACCCTGAGTTCATTGGACCGGCTGCGATTACGCTGGCGCATCGTTACAACGAAGATAGCCGCGACCACGGTAAGAAGGAGCGTATGGCTCAGTTGAACAGCCCGAACGGCGTCTGGACCTGTACTTTCGTGGGCTACTGCTCCGAAGTCTGCCCGAAACACGTCGATCCGGCTGCGGCCATTCAGCAGGGTAAAGTTGAAAGTTCAAAAGACTTTCTTATCGCTACCCTGAAACCACGCTAAGGAGTGCACGATGACGACTAAACGTAAAGCCTATGTGCGGCCAATGACGTCCACCTGGTGGAAAAAGCTGCCATTTTATCGTTTTTACATGCTGCGTGAAGGTACGGCGGTTCCGGCAGTCTGGTTCAGCATTGAACTGATTATCGGCCTGTTTGCACTCAAGCATGGTGCAGAGTCCTGGATGGGCTTTGTCGCCTTTTTGCAAAACCCGGTGGTGGTAATCCTTAACATTATCGCCCTGGCAGCAGCGCTGCTGCATACCAAAACCTGGTTTGAGCTGGCGCCAAAAGCTGCCAACATCATCGTAAAAGACGAAAAAATGGGGCCAGAGCCGATCATCAAAGGTCTCTGGGCAGTTACTGTGGTTGCGACAGTAGTCATACTGTTTGTTGCCCTGTTCTGGTAAGGAGTCCGGAATGATTAATCCAAATCCAAAACGCTCTGACGAACCCGTATTCTGGGGCCTGTTTGGTGCAGGCGGTATGTGGAGCGCAATCATTGCGCCGGTAATGATCCTGCTGGTAGGCATTATGCTGCCGCTGGGCTTTGTTCCTGATGCTTTCAGCTATGAACGCGTACTGGCATTCGCTCAGAGCTTCATCGGACGTGCGTTTCTGTTCCTGATGATCGTTCTGCCGCTGTGGTGTGGTTTACACCGTATGCACCACGCGATGCATGACCTGAAAATCCACGTGCCTGCTGGCAAATGGGTATTCTACGGACTGGCAGCAATCCTGACCGTTGTAACGGCTATTGGTATTCTGACCATCTAAGTACATGCGTTAATAATCAGGCCCGCCATTGGCGGGCCTTTTTATTTGTGCAGCACTCCTGTCAACCAACGGGAAAATTCACGCATCGCGGGTGTCTCCGGACGCGATTGCAAACGCGTTATCCAGTAACTTCCCAAATCAATCTGCGTTAAAAACGGTTGAACGATTCGTTCCCTACTGAGTAAATGCGTGAACATTCTGACTGGCGCAATTGCCACACCGATCCCCGCCTGCGCGGCTTCCAGCATGGTGACGGACGAATCAAACACCACCACGTTGTGCGTCGGTGACGGAGGCGCCTCTCCGGCGGCCTGCATCCAAAGCGTCCATTCATCCCGCCGATACGATCGTAATAACGGAAATTTCAGGATGTCCGCAGGCGTTTGAATCTGCGAAGCCAATGTTGGCGAACACAGTGGAGACATCAGCGCGCTACATAAATATTGCGCGTCGGTATCGTGCCAAGCTCCCCCTCCGTAGCGAATGGTATAATCCAGCCCTTCGGCAGCGGGATCCACGCGGTTATTATGGGTAGAAATATGCAAATCAACATGCGGGTAACTGCGCTTAAAATCGCCCAGTAGAGGAAACAGACACCCAACCGCAAAGGTCCCCACCACGCCAATTTTAAGTTTTTCCTGGGTCTGTTTGGTAGCAAAACGATCCAGCATCCCCGCCATACGATCGAAAGAGTCATTAAGTACAGGTAACAGACTTTCCCCTTCAGTCGTCAACATTAATCCACGAGAACCGCGCACAAAAAGCTGACAATTTAGCTGCTGCTCCAGCGCTTTTACATGCTGACTGATGGCAGAATGCGTCACGTTGAGCTCAATCGCGGCGCGGGTAAAACTGAGATGTCTGGCGGCGGCTTCAAAAGCCCGCAGCGAGTTAAGTGGGATATAGCTACGCGTCATCATCCGGCCTGTTAGAAAAACTTATATCTGCTACTAAATTTAACCGTTTGTCAACACGGTGCAAATCAAACACACTGATTGCGTCTGACGGGCCCGGACACCTTTTTGCTTTTAATTACGGAACTGATTTCATGATGAAAAAATCGTTATGCTGCGCTCTGCTGCTGACAGCCTCTTTCTCCACATTTGCTGCCGCAAAAACAGAACAACAGATTGCCGATATCGTTAATCGCACCATCACCCCGTTGATGCAGGAGCAGGCTATTCCGGGTATGGCCGTTGCCGTTATCTACCAGGGAAAACCCTATTATTTCACCTGGGGTAAAGCCGATATCGCCAATAACCACCCAGTCACGCAGCAAACGCTGTTTGAGCTAGGATCGGTTAGTAAGACGTTTAACGGCGTGTTGGGCGGCGATGCTATCGCCCGCAGCGAAATTAAGCTCAGCGATCCGGTCACGAAATACTGGCCAGAACTGACAGGCAAACAGTGGCAGGGTATCAGCCTGCTGCACTTAGCCACCTATACGGCAGGCGGCCTACCGCTGCAGATCCCCGATGACGTTACGGATAAAGCCGCATTACTGCATTTTTATCAAAACTGGCAGCCGCAATGGACTCCGGGCGCTAAGCGACTTTACGCTAACTCCAGCATTGGTCTGTTTGGCGCGCTGGCGGTGAAACCCTCAGGAATGAGTTACGAAGAGGCAATGACCAGACGCGTCCTGCAACCATTAAAACTGGCGCATACCTGGATTACGGTTCCGCAGAACGAACAAAAAGATTATGCCTGGGGCTATCGCGAAGGGAAGCCCGTACACGTTTCTCCGGGACAACTTGACGCCGAAGCCTATGGCGTGAAATCCAGCGTTATTGATATGGCCCGCTGGGTTCAGGCCAACATGGATGCCAGCCACGTTCAGGAGAAAACGCTCCAGCAGGGCATTGCGCTTGCGCAGTCTCGCTACTGGCGTATTGGCGATATGTACCAGGGATTAGGCTGGGAGATGCTGAACTGGCCGCTGAAAGCTGATTCGATCATCAGCGGCAGCGACAGCAAAGTGGCATTGGCAGCGCTTCCCGCCGTTGAGGTAAACCCGCCCGCCCCCGCAGTGAAAGCCTCATGGGTGCATAAAACGGGCTCCACTGGTGGATTTGGCAGCTACGTAGCCTTCGTTCCAGAAAAAAACCTTGGCATCGTGATGCTGGCAAACAAAAGCTATCCTAACCCTGTCCGTGTCGAGGCGGCCTGGCGCATTCTTGAAAAGCTGCAATAACTGACGATGAGGCCCAGGATATTGGGCCTCCTTTCTTTCTCTTTTTTTCCTGTTGTCATCTACACTTAACAAAAATACAGCAAGGAAAATCCCATGCGCATTTTGCCCGTCGTTGCTGCAGTTACGGCTGCATTCCTGGTTGTCGCGTGCAGCTCCCCGACACCGCCGAAAGGCGTTACCGTGGTAAATAACTTTGATGCCAAACGCTATCTGGGAACCTGGTATGAAATTGCGCGCTTCGACCATCGTTTCGAGCGCGGGTTGGATAAAGTGACCGCAACGTACAGCTTGCGCGACGACGGCGGCATCAACGTTATTAATAAGGGCTATAACCCTGACAGGGAGATGTGGCAGAAAACGGAAGGGAAAGCCTATTTCACCGGCGACCCAAGCAGAGCCGCGCTTAAGGTTTCGTTCTTCGGCCCCTTCTATGGCGGGTATAACGTAATTGCACTCGACCGGGAATATCGTCACGCGCTGGTTTGTGGTCCGGATCGCGACTACCTGTGGATCCTTTCACGGACCCCTACTATTTCAGATGAAATGAAACAGCAAATGTTAGCCATCGCGACCCGGGAAGGGTTTGAGGTGAATAAACTGATTTGGGTGAAACAACCCGGCGCTTAGTGAGTGCTCAGCTTCAGACCAATAATGCCAGCAACGATCAGCCCAAGGCTCAGCAAACGTGCCGGGCTGGCAGACTCACCCAGCAGCAAAATTCCTGTAATGGCCGCCCCAACAGCGCCAATACCGGTCCAGACCGCATAAGCGGTTCCTACAGGCAACGTGCGCATTGCCCAGGAGAGCATGGCGATACTGACGATCATCGCCGCAATAGTGATAATGCTTGGCGTAAGACGCGTAAAACCGTGGGTGTATTTCAGGCCAATCGCCCAGACGACTTCGAGCAAACCTGCAATTAATAAAACGATCCAGGACATATCAGGCTCCAGAACAATGGGGCCGTCCCCGGTGAAAGAAGCGTTTGCAGGTCGTCCTGCAAAGCTGATGTGTGAAATGGCATTTTTGCCCGGAAGAAAATGAATTTCAACCTTTTTATTCACTGCCTGCTAAAAGCAAGAATTAAGCATAATTAGCGGCGTAGTTCCCGCATTTGGCACTCATCGGAGTTCTCTATGATGAAGGGCTTTCTGAAACCAGAAAGTCGATTGCCCCTCTTCTGAATGCGAAACGTTTATGCTTAAAATTTTAGTGATTGACCGGTGCCACTTTACCCGCACAGGGATAGAGGCCTTGCTTAATCATTCTGGCAGGTTCAGCTCCTCATTTCTGGTATCAGGAATCAATAATCTCCTGTTAGCAAAAGAGCATATTTTGCAATGGAAACCGCATCTGGTGATCGCGGATTTATACAGTTTTATTAGCGAGACGCACTCCAGTCCGCCAATTAATCCTTTTTTTATGAGTTGTGGCGTCATCCCACTAATTTTACTGCAATCAGCAGATAGACAGCATGCCCCCATCGTGCCCTCTCAATCCGTAGCCCATTCGGTCTTGACCAAGCACACCACGCTGAACACACTCTCCCACACAATTCAGGAAGCGCTTCAGGTTCGCCCCGCATTAGAAATAGCCAAAAATGCCACGCCTTTGCTTACGCCGCAGGAGGAGAAAGTATTATCAATGTGGATGGATGGTGTGAGTAACAATGCCATTGCCGCCGCGCTCAGCATTCATGGCAAAACGGTCTACACCTATAAGCGGAATATCCGTATGAAACTGCACCTGGGGAACCGCTTCTCGCCGTTCCTTTCACTCCCAGGGAAGGGTGATTAACGGTACGACACGACGTCGTACCGTTCTTCATTATTGCTGAGCTTTTGTCGCTGCACCAGAAATGGCGCTACCGCCTTCAGAAATATCCTGTCCTACGCCTCGTGTGGTATTACACGCGGTTAAAACGGAAGAAAGTACCAACACAGAAAAGATCGCAGCAATTGTCTTCTTAACCATAACGTCTTCCTTTTCTAGCCAATATTGTTTGTGTATAGCTACTTAATAATAGACAAGATCCGGGAGTGTGATGGATAAACAACCGTTTTTAAGACTATATGACAGGATTAGCTGGCGGCGTGAGAAATTGAATTGCCAAGATGTTTTATGTCTTCACCGAAGCCGCGCGCGGTATTGCATCCCGTCAGGAGGGTGCTGGTGAAAAGGAGTAGCATTACAAGACCGAGAAGACGTTTCATCATTCCTGCCCTGGAAAAAGTATGGCGCAGCAACCTGCGCCATAAGATCAAATGGAAGACTTATTTTACGCGAGAAACGTATTCGCCGGAGCGGGTATCCACTTTGATCACTTCGCCGATCTGTACGAACAGCGGAACTTTAACGACTGCGCCGGTAGACAGGGTAGCCGGTTTGCCGCCAGTACCAGCGGTATCACCTTTCAGACCTGGGTCGGTTTCAACAACTTCCAGCTCAACGAAGTTCGGCGGAGTTACGGAGATCGGCTGACCGTTCCACAGGGTCACGATGCATTCAGCCTGGTCCAGCAGCCATTTGGCGTTATCGCCTACCGCTTTCTCGTCTGCAGCCAACTGTTCGAAAGTGGTGTTATTCATAAAGTGCCAGAACTCACCGTCGCTATACAGGAAGGTCAGGTTCATGTCGGCTACGTCTGCGCCTTCAGCGGAGTCAGTAGACTTGAAGGTTTTCTCTACGCGAGTACCGGTCAGCAGGCGACGCAGCTTAACGCGCGCAAACGCCTGGCCTTTACCTGGTTTAACGAATTCGCTGGCTTCAACCGCATAAGGTTCGCCGTCCAACATGATTTTAAGACCAGCACGAAAATCGTTGCTATAGTACGTTGCCATAAGGCCCTCTGAAAATTGTTAACTGGTAGCTAAGCCACAAAATGGCGCATATTGTAACCCTAAATACCCCATCCAGAGAAGATTGGTTATCGCAACTTGCCGATGTTGTGACCGATCCCGATGAACTTCTGCATCTTTTGAACATAGATGCAGATGAAAAACTGTTGGCCGGACGCGACGCGAGACGGCTTTTCGCCCTGCGCGTGCCGCGTGCGTTTATTGCCCGCATGGAGAAAGGCAACCCGGACGATCCGCTTTTACGTCAGGTGCTGACTGCCCAGGAAGAGTTTGTGGCCGCGCCAGGCTATTCAACCGACCCACTGGAAGAACAGCACAGCGTGGTTCCCGGTCTGCTGCATAAATATCGCAATCGGGCACTGCTGCTGGTTAAAGGCGGTTGCGCGGTAAATTGTCGCTATTGCTTCCGCCGACACTTCCCATACGCCGAAAACCAAGGCAATAAGCGCAACTGGCAGGTCGCCCTCGACTACATTAACGCGCACCCTGAGCTGGATGAAATCATCTTCTCTGGTGGCGATCCGTTAATGGCCAAGGACCACGAACTGGACTGGTTGCTCACGCAACTGGAAGCTATCCCGCACATTAAGCGTCTGCGTATTCACAGCCGTTTGCCAATAGTGATCCCGGCGCGCATTACAGAAGGACTGGTCGAGCGTTTTGCGCACTCCTCCTTGCAGATTCTGCTGGTCAATCACATTAACCATGCCAATGAAATTGATGAGACGTTTCGCCAGGCGATGAGCAGTCTGCGCGCCGCGGGCGTTACGTTACTCAACCAAAGCGTATTGCTGCGTGACGTAAACGATAACGCACAAACCCTGGCTAACCTTAGCAACGCACTGTTTGATGCCAGTGTGATGCCCTATTACCTGCACGTGCTGGATAAAGTGCAGGGTGCCGCACACTTTATGGTCAGCGACGATGAAGCGCGTCGCATTATGCGTGAGCTTCTGACGCTAGTTTCCGGCTATATGGTCCCCAAACTGGCGCGTGAAATTGGTGGAGAGCCAAGTAAAACACCGCTGGATCTGCAGTTACGCCAACAATAGCCATTACTGAGTGTCCGATTCCGGACACTCACCACGATTAATTATTATTTAAATCTCCACAAGTGGAGCCTCGCTTTTAATCTGTGCTATTTTAATTAGCGCAGTTCAATCATTCATTCGTAAACATTATCAATAGTTTCAAATGCAGAATATTAATAAATATATGGTTAAGGAGAACCTTTTATGGCTATAAGTATTAAGGGCATTAATACTGGCATTATTCGCCAAAAGAATGAATTTGTTGCCATGGCATTAAAAATAAAAGAACCAAGAAATAAGGAGTCGTTGTTTTTTCTTTCTCCGCTTGGGCTAAGAGACCTGCTTATCGCGCTGGAGAGCCGGCTGTTCGCCATTTCTCAGCTAAACAAAGACGAGCGTATGCAATATGAAAAGACATGCGATAAAGCCAGCAAAAAAATGCACGAGAATATTCCGTCAATTCAGGAAGATGAACTAAGAAATGCGGATATTAACCGTCGCATAAATTCGCTGATGTTAGTGGATGACAAAGGCGAGAATTTAACATTTTCTCTGACGTTACATGACGGACAAACATGCGAATTACTGGTTAATGAATTACAGATTCAGGTGTTGGCGCATGCAATTATTCACGCAATAAATAATGCTGGCATGAGAGAACTCGCGCTACGAATAACATCGCTGCTGGATTTCCTGCCGCTGTACGATGTTGATTGTCAGCAAAACGACAATCTGGAATACGACTCTTATACACAACCCGAATGGAAACATAACCTGTTTAATCATTATCTGGCGATTATTTACCGCTATAAAGATGATAAAGGAAAAGCCCAGTTCTGTGGTTCGGTAGTGAAAACTCGCGCCCTTTCCGGTAGCAAAGAAGCCGAAGCCATTACTCGCCGCCTTCTCGACTTCAGCCCGCGGCTGAAAAAACTTACCGGTGTACCGTGCCAGGTGTTTGTCAGAACGTTGACGGGTGATAAGGCGCAAAAGCTCAATCAGGATCAGTGCCTGCGCGCACTGCATCATTTACGCGTTCAGTCTGCGCATAAAACTCAGAATGCCTGATGGCGCTGCGCTTATCAGGCCTACGATTGCATGAGCCTGTCCAGGCCACTTTATTACACAAAATCATTCAATCTGCATCGCGGCGGCAAGCGAAGAAATCCCCAGGAGCATAGATAACTATGTGACTGGGGTTTCATAGCGCAGTCAACAAAGAGGCAGCTTGAAGGATGAAGTGTAATCAGTTAGGGCACTTATAAACCTGACCAATCATCTCACTGGCGGTAGGAACAAAGCTGGACAGCATTCCCTGCGATGGGCTGCTGACGCCATAAATCACGTTACCGCCCATTGCCGCAGCCTGGTTACGCAGATCGTTTGCTGCGCCACGCATTGAGCCGCCCTCTTCGCCGTGCTGGCCTGAAAGCCAGTTGCTTTGCTTACCGGTTGCGGTGCCTATCAATTGGCACTCTGCACCAGGCTTGTCTTCAACAAAACGTACGCTTTGCCCGGCAGAACTCAGTTCGTTGCTGGAGCTACAACCCGCCATCAGTAGCGCGGCACCAACGATCCCTGCTAAATATTTCACGTGCATGTCATTCCCCATAATCAATTAGTTGGACGTTTTGTCCGTAGCTGAATCATATACTAAAAAGATGACCAAAAGAAAAACCCCCGGACATTTCTGCCCGAGGGTTTCTCAATTCTGGGAGATGAGCACCCAAATCATTCTGGTTGCAGGAAGGCGGCCAGTTTGTTAATCCCCAGGAGCTTACTCAAGTAAGTGACTGGGGTTAGCAAACGCAGCCAACGCATCTGCGGCCTGAAGGATGCAGGGTGTGGGCAATTACATCATGCCGCCCATACCACCCATGCCACCCATACCGGCAGCACCTAAGTCAGGCGCATCGCCTTTCGGCAGGTCGGTAACCATGCACTCGGTGGTGATCATCAGACCCGCAACAGAAGCCGCGTACTGCAGAGCAGAACGAGTTACTTTGGTTGGATCCAGGATACCCATGTCGATCATGTTGCCGTATTCTTCAGTTGCAGCGTTGTAACCGTAGTTACCGTCACCAGCTTTCACGGTGTTAGCCACTACAGACGGCTCTTCGCCGCAGTTCAGTACGATTTGACGCAGTGGGGATTCCATTGCGCGCAGCGCAACTTTGATACCTACATTCTGGTCTTCGTTCTGACCTTTCAGGCCGGCAATTTTAGACGCTACGCGAATCAGCGCAACACCACCACCAGCAACCACGCCTTCTTCTACCGCAGCACGGGTAGCGTGCAGGGCATCTTCAACGCGGGCTTTCTTCTCTTTCATTTCAACTTCAGTCGCAGCACCAACTTTGATAACCGCAACGCCGCCTGCCAGTTTCGCTACGCGCTCCTGCAGTTTTTCACGGTCATAGTCGGAAGTTGCTTCTTCGATCTGCTGACGAATCTGAGTCACGCGACCCTGGATTGCAGCTTCGTCGCCCACGCCATCAATGATGGTGGTGGTATCTTTGTTGATAACAACGCGTTTCGCCTGACCCAGATCTTCCAGAGTTGCTTTTTCCAGCTCCATACCGATCTCTTCAGAGATAACGGTACCACCGGTCAGGGTAGCGATATCCTGCAGCATTGCTTTACGACGATCGCCGAAGCCTGGTGCCTTAACTGCAGCGACTTTCACGATACCGCGCATGGTGTTAACAACCAGAGTTGCCAGCGCTTCGCCTTCAACATCTTCAGCGATGATCAGCAGCGGTTTGCCTGCTTTCGCTACAGCTTCCAGAACCGGCAGCATTTCGCGGATGTTGGAGATTTTCTTGTCAGCCAGCAGGATGAACGGGCTTTCCAGTTCTACTGCGCCAGTTTCCGGCTTGTTGATGAAGTAAGGAGACAGGTAGCCACGGTCGAACTGCATACCTTCAACCACGTCCAGTTCGTCCTGCAGACCGGTACCGTCTTCAACGGTGATCACGCCTTCTTTACCGACTTTGTCCATCGCTTCAGCGATCAGTTTACCTACGGTTTCGTCGGAGTTAGCGGAGATGGTACCAACCTGAGCAATAGCTTTAGAGTCGGAGCACGGTACGGACAGTGCTTTCAGTTCTTCAACTGCAGCAGCGACAGCTTTGTCGATACCACGTTTCAGATCCATCGGGTTCATGCCCGCAGCAACGGCTTTCAGACCTTCAGTGATGATGGACTGAGCCAGTACGGTTGCGGTGGTGGTACCGTCACCTGCAGCGTCGTTCGCTTTAGAGGCAACTTCTTTCACCATCTGCGCACCCATGTTTTCGAACTTGTCTTCCAGTTCGATTTCACGTGCTACGGAAACACCATCTTTAGTGATGGTCGGTGCACCGAAAGATTTATCCAGAACTACGTTACGGCCTTTTGGACCGAGGGTAACTTTCACTGCATCTGCCAGTACGTTTACGCCGCGCAGCATTTTCACACGAGCGTCGTTACCGAATTTTACGTCTTTAGCTGCCATTTTCTCTTTCCCTTAAATTCGTATGTTCAGTGTCGTTCGCGGATTAGGCTTCAACAATCGCCAGGATGTCGCTTTCAGACATGATCAACACTTCTTCATTGTCGATCTTCTCAGATTTAACTCCGTAGCCATCGTTGAAAATAACGATATCGCCGACTTTCACGTCCAGCGGCTGTACGGTACCGTTGTCCAGGATGCGACCCTTACCGACAGCGATGATTTCGCCACGAGTTGATTTACCTGCTGCAGAACCAGTCAGTACGATGCCGCCAGCAGATTTGGATTCAACTTCTTTACGTTTGACGATCACACGATCATGTAACGGACGAATACTCATTGATAGCTCTCCTTTGAGAAAGTCTTTATCAGTTATGGGTGACGCCGGCCCGTAAACGGTTTCCCGGCTAGTGACCAGAGAGATGGGGATGGGGTTTTGTGCCTTCAAGGGGGCAAGCGAAAAAAATTTTTTATCAGCAGAAAATCCCGTCAAAACGCCGACGCACCTCACATTTCATAACGATTTCAGTCACGTCGTCATAAGCAAATCTGATTGTGATACCATCAAAAATCTGCGCTGTAGCCCGGTCAATGGGCATAACCGGATAACAACTTATGAGCGGACTGAAACAAGAGCTGGGACTGGCTCAGGGCGTTGGCCTGTTGTCTACATCATTGTTAGGTACAGGCGTTTTTGCCGTCCCCGCGCTGGCCGCACTGGTTGCGGGCAACAACAGCCTGTGGGCATGGCCGGCGCTGATTGTTTTGGTCTTTCCCGTAGCGATTGTCTTCGCCGTACTGGGTCGTCATTTTCCCAGCGCAGGCGGTGTGGCGCATTTTGTCGGCATGGCCTTTGGTTCGCGCCTGGAGCGCGTCACCGGATGGTTATTTTTGTCGGTCATTCCTGTCGGCTTGCCTGCGGCATTGCATATCGCCGCCGGATTCGGTCAGGCGATGTTTGGCTGGCATGACGAGCAGCTTTTGCTGGCTGAGCTCGGTACGCTGGCATTGGTTTGGTACATCGGCTCCCGCGGCGCAAGCTCCAGCGCGAATCTACAAACGGTCATTGCCGGGCTGATTGTTGCCCTGATTGTTGCTATCTGGTGGGCGGGCGATCTGACACCTGGCGAAATCCCCTTCCCTGCGATTACCGATATTGAGCTTCCAGGCCTGTTCGCCGCGTTGTCGGTCATGTTCTGGTGCTTTGTCGGCCTTGAAGCGTTTGCTCACCTGGCGTCTGAATTCAAAAATCCGGAGCGAGACTTCCCACGCGCACTGATGATCGGCCTGCTGTTGGCGGGGTCTGTTTATTGGGCATGCACCGTTGTCGTTCTCCATTTTGGTGCCTACGGCGAGCAAATGGCGGCCGCAGCGTCGCTGCCAGAGATCGTCGTGCAACTGTTTGGCGTACAAGCTCTGTGGGTCGCCTGCATCATTGGTTATCTGGCCTGTTTTGCCAGCCTCAACATTTATATACAAAGCTTCGCCCGGCTGGTCTGGTCGCAAGCGCAGTATAAGCCGGAGAGTTATCTGGCTCGTCTGTCCCCCCGCCACCTTCCGCGCAATGCGCTTAACGCCGTATTGGGCTGCTGCGTAGTCAGTACTCTGTGCATCTATATGCTGCAAATCAATCTCGATGCGTTAATCGTCTACGCCAACGGCATCTTTATTATGATTTATTTGTTGTGCATGTTGGCGGGGTGTCGATTACTGAAAGGGCATTATCGCGCACTGGCGGTCATTGGTGGTCTGCTGTGTCTACTGCTACTGGCGATGGTCGGCTGGAAGAGTCTGTACGCGTTGATTATGCTGGCAGGACTGTGGCTGTTTTTACCCCGCAGGCCAGATAAGGCAACGTTGACGCCATCATCCGGCCTATAAACACTTTTGCCGGATGGCGCTAACGCTTATCCGGCCTACATACTGATGCTTAATCCCGGCGATCGTCTTTATGTTCGATGCTGTCGCGCTTGTCATCCTTGCGCTGAAATTCACCATCAAAAGTCTCACCGCCGCCCGTTCCGGCGCTAAAACCACCGCCAGGCATACGCGAAAAACGCAAATGTGGCAGCAGTTTCATCGTCAGATGTTTTTGCACCGGGGGTAATAAAAGAAGAAGACCGAGGAAATCGGTGAAAAATCCGGGCAGCACCAACAGCAGACCGGCAATAATCAGCGATACGCTTTTGATCATTTCTGCAGCCGGACTTTCACCTGCCGCCATTTTCTGTTGCATCAGTAAAAAGTTCTTAAATCCCTGATTACGAACCAGAGACATACCGATAACCGATGTAAAAATAACCAAAATCAGCGTCATCAGGACGCCCATCACATGGGCAACCTGAATGAAAATAGATATCTCTATGTAAACATAGAGAAAAATGGCAAGTAATGGTATCCAGCGCAAAGGGATCTCCTGTTAATAACAGCCGTTTTGTTCAACTTCTGTTCGAAAAATTATGTTAATCGCATCGATTTGATATTGTGGTGGTTAGCAAAATTTCAAGTGGCTTGTACACTAATATTTAGGGTTAATCACAAAGGGGTGATCCATTTCACAGAATAATAAATAAGGGGTAAATTCCACGCTTTAAGTGATCCAGATTACGGTAGAAATCCTGAACCAGCATATGATCTCGGGTATCAGACCGATGCAGGGGATAATCGTCGGTCGAGAAACAATCGAAATCACATATATCCTGTGTGTTTAGTCAAATCATTGGCAGCTTGAAAAAGAAGGTTCACATGTTAAACAACATTCGTATCGAAGAAGACTTGTTGGGTACCAGGGAAGTTCCAGCGGACGCCTACTACGGTGTCCACACTCTGAGAGCGATTGAAAACTTCTACATTAGCAACAACAAAATCAGCGATATTCCTGAATTTGTTCGCGGTATGGTAATGGTTAAAAAGGCAGCGGCTATGGCCAACAAAGAGCTGCAAACCATTCCTAAGAGTGTGGCAAATGCCATCATCGCGGCGTGTGATGAAGTCCTGAATAACGGAAAATGCATGGATCAGTTCCCGGTAGACGTTTACCAGGGTGGTGCGGGTACCTCCGTCAACATGAACACCAACGAAGTTCTGGCCAATATCGGTCTGGAACTGATGGGTCACCAGAAAGGTGAATATCAGTACCTGAACCCGAACGACCACGTTAACAAATGTCAGTCTACCAACGACGCATACCCAACTGGCTTCCGTATCGCTGTATACGCATCCATCATCAAACTGGTTGATGCACTGAACCAGCTGCGCGAAGGCTTCGAGAAAAAAGCTGTTGAATTCCAGGACATCCTGAAAATGGGTCGTACCCAGCTGCAGGATGCTGTACCGATGACCCTCGGTCAGGAATTCCATGCTTTTAGCGTACTGTTGAAAGAAGAAGTGAAAAACATTAGCCGTACCGCTGAGCTGCTGCTGGAAGTTAACCTCGGCGCGACAGCAATCGGTACTGGTCTGAACACGCCGAAAGAGTACTCTCCGCTGGCAGTACAGAAACTGGCTGAAGTCACCGGCTTCGCCTGTGTTCCGGCAGAAGACCTGATTGAAGCAACTTCTGACTGTGGCGCATACGTTATGGTGCACGGCGCACTGAAACGTCTGGCTGTGAAGATGTCCAAAATCTGTAACGACCTGCGTTTGCTCTCCTCTGGTCCGCGTGCAGGTCTGAACGAGATCAACCTGCCGGAACTGCAGGCTGGTTCTTCTATCATGCCAGCTAAAGTGAACCCGGTTGTTCCGGAAGTCGTAAACCAGGTGTGCTTCAAAGTCATCGGTAACGACATCACTGTAACCATGGCATCTGAAGCTGGTCAGCTGCAGCTGAACGTAATGGAGCCGGTCATTGGTCAGGCAATGTTTGAATCCATTCACATTCTGAGCAACGCTTGCTACAACCTGCTGGAAAAATGCGTTAGTGGTATCACTGCTAACAAAGAAGTCTGTGAAGCGTTTGTATTCAACTCCATCGGCATCGTTACTTACCTCAACCCGTTCATTGGTCACCACAACGGCGACATCGTCGGTAAAATTTGTGCCGAAACCGGTAAGAGCGTACGTGAAGTTGTCCTGGAGCGCGGTCTGTTGACCGAGTCTGAACTGGACGATATCTTCTCTGCACAGAACCTGATGCACCCTGCTTATAAAGCAAAACGTTATACTGATGAAAGCGAACAGTAATCGTGTAGGGTAGTACCGGAGAAGGCACGTCATGATGACGTGCCTTTTTTCTTACTCGAAGTTACTTAAAAACAACAATTTAATATCAACTTGTTAAACAACAAGGAAGGCTAATATGATAGTTTTAGAACTTATCATCGTTTTGCTGGCAATCTTTTTAGGTGCCAGACTTGGGGGTATCGGTATTGGATTTGCAGGTGGGCTGGGTGTTCTGGTTCTCGCCGCTATCGGCGTAAAACCCGGTAATATCCCGTTCGATGTTATTTCCATCATCATGGCGGTTATCGCTGCCATTTCAGCTATGCAGATTGCAGGTGGTCTGGACTATCTGGTTCATCAAACTGAAAAACTGCTGCGTAAAAACCCGAAATACATCACGATCCTTGCACCTATCGTGACCTATTTCCTGACCATCTTCGCAGGTACCGGCAACATCTCTCTGGCAACGCTGCCAGTTATCGCCGAAGTTGCGAAAGAACAAGGGATCAAACCTTGCCGCCCGCTCTCTACTGCAGTGGTTTCTGCACAGATTGCGATTACGGCGTCTCCAATCTCCGCAGCCGTGGTTTACATGTCCTCTGTAATGGAAGGTCATGGCATCAGCTACATTCACCTGCTGTCCGTGGTCATTCCGTCCACCCTGCTGGCTGTTCTGGTCATGTCCTTCCTGGTAACTGCACTGTTCAACTCCAAACTGTCTGACGACCCGATTTATCGTAAGCGTCTGGAAGAAGGCCTGGTTGAACTGCGTGGTGAAAGACAAGTTGAAATCAAAGCTGGCGCAAAAACTTCTGTTTGGTTGTTCCTGCTGGGCGTGGTTTGTGTCGTCGTATATGCGATCGTCAACAGCCCAAGCCTCGGTCTGGTCGCTAAACCGCTGATGAACACCACCAACGCAATCCTGATCATCATGCTGAGCATCGCGACGCTGACCACGATCATCTGCCGCGTTGAAACTGACTCCATCCTGAACTCCAGCACTTTCAAAGCCGGTATGAGCGCCTGTATTTGTATCCTGGGTGTTGCATGGCTGGGTGATACCTTCGTATCTCACAACATTGACTGGATCAAAGATACTGCAGGTAGCGTAATTCAGGGTCATCCGTGGCTGCTGGCTGTCATCTTCTTCTTTGCTTCTGCACTGCTGTACTCTCAGGCTGCAACCGCTAAAGCACTGATGCCGATGGCTCTGGCTCTGAACGTTTCCCCACTGACTGCTGTTGCGTCTTTCGCCGCGGTTTCTGGCCTGTTCATTCTGCCAACCTACCCAACTCTGGTTGCGGCAGTTCAGATGGATGACACCGGTACAACTCGCATCGGTAAATTCGTCTTTAACCATCCGTTCTTCATCCCGGGTACTCTGGGTGTGGTTCTGGCTGTCTGCTTCGGCTTCTTGCTGGGCAGCTTCATGCTGTAAGTTTTTCCTGCAGGGTGCCTGGGCGCCCTGCAGTTCCTCCTCCCCACCCCGCTTTAACTAACATCCTTCCCTCGTCCGTTGTATAGTGACCATTCTTTTGCTGGTTACTCTGTTCTTTCGAGGTGTTTATGCTTGATGTAAAGAGTCAGGATATTTCCATCCCCGATACCGTTGTGGTGCTCTGTACCGCCCCGGATGAAGCAACCGCCCAGGATCTCGCCGCCAAAGTGCTGGCGGAAAAGCTGGCTGCCTGCGTGACCCTGCTACCCGGTGCGACCTCCCTCTACTATTGGGAAGGCAAACTGGAACAGGAATATGAAGTCCAGATGATTTTAAAAACCACCGTCACACACCAGCAAGCCCTTCTCGATTGCCTGAAGTCACATCATCCGTATCAAACGCCTGAACTTCTGGTTTTACCCGTCACTCACGGAGACTTTGATTACCGCTCATGGCTCAACGCATCCTTACGCTGATCCTGCTGCTGTGCAGCACATCTACCTTTGCCGGATTATTTGACGCGCCTGGCCGCTCGCAGTTTGTTCCTGCCGATCGGGCGTTTGTTTTTGATTTTCAGCAAAACCAACACGATCTGAACCTCACATGGCAGGTTAAAGATGGCTACTATCTGTATCGCAAACAGATAAGCATTGCGCCATCTCAGGCCGATATTGCTGAGGTAAAACTACCGCCAGGCGTCTGGCATGAAGATGAGTTTTACGGCAAAAGTGAGATTTACCGTAAACAGCTGACTGTCCCGATCACGGTCAATCAGGCTAAGTCTGGCGCAACATTAACGATCACATACCAGGGCTGCGCCGACGCCGGATTTTGCTATCCGCCAGAAACAAAAACGGTGCCATTAAGTGAAGTGTCTGCCGGTTCTGCGGCGGCCCCTGCGCCAGCCCCAGCCACTGCAGATCCGCAAGAGAAACCGCAGCCCACGGCCCAACTCCCCTTCTCCGCGCTGTGGGCATTGCTGATCGGAATTGGTATCGCATTTACGCCTTGCGTACTGCCGATGTATCCGCTGATTTCCGGTATCGTACTGGGTGGCAAGCAACGCTTATCAACCGGACGGGCATTGCTGCTGACGTTTATCTACGTTCAAGGGATGGCGCTCACCTATACCGCGCTGGGTTTGGTTGTTGCAGCCGCCGGTTTGCAGTTCCAGGCCGCGCTTCAGCATCCCTACGTCCTGATTGGCCTTGCCGTCATCTTTACGCTGCTGGCTCTGTCGATGTTTGGCCTGTTCACGCTGCAATTGCCTTCATCACTGCAAACGCGTCTCACGCTAATGAGTAACCGCCAGCAAGGCGGATCTCCCGGCAGCGTCTTTGCGATGGGGGCGATTGCTGGCCTCATCTGTTCTCCTTGCACAACGGCCCCGCTAAGCGCGATTTTGCTGTATATCGCTCAGAGCGGGAACATATGGCTGGGAGGCGGCACACTGTATCTGTATGCTTTGGGGATGGGATTCCCCCTGATGCTGATTACCGTATTTGGCAACCGCCTGCTGCCTAAAAGTGGCCCATGGATGGAACATGTCAAAACCGCTTTTGGCTTTGTCATTCTGGCGCTTCCCGTCTTCTTACTCGAACGTATCGTTGGCGACGAGTGGGGCGTTCGCTTATGGTCACTGCTAGCCGTCGCGTTCTTTGGCTGGGCGTTCATCACCAGCCTACAGGCAAAGCACGCCTGGATGCGTATCGTGCAGATTGTCCTGTTAGCCGCAGCACTGGTAAGCGTGCGTCCATTGCAAGACTGGGCGTTCGGCGCACCACATGCTCAAACCCAGGCACATCTTAACTTCACGCCGGTGGCATCGGTAGATGCGTTAAATCAAGCACTGGCGCAAGCTAAAGGCAGGCCAGTCATGCTGGATCTGTATGCCGACTGGTGTGTAGCCTGTAAGGAATTTGAAAAGTACACGTTCAGTAATCCGCAGGTTCAGCAAGCGCTAGGCAACACGGTGCTATTGCAGGCAGATGTGACAGCAAACAATGCCCAGGATGTCGCTCTCCTGAAACATCTACAGGTTTTAGGTTTGCCGACTATCTTGTTCTTTGATGCCGAGGGGAAAGAGCACCCGGAAGCTCGGGTTACGGGCTTTATGGATGCCGCGACCTTCAGCGCACATTTGCGCGATCGCCAACCGTGAGCGACACTTGCAACAGGAAATACGGAGGAGAATACCGTGCAACGTGAAGATGTCCTGGGAGAAGCCCTGAAATTACTTGAGGTGCAAGGGATAGCCAATACCACGCTGGAAATGGTGGCCGAACGCATCGATTATCCTCTGGATGAACTGCAGCGCTTTTGGCCCGATAAAGAGGCCATTCTGTACGATGCGCTACGCTACCTCAGCCAGCGGGTGGATATCTGGCGGCGTCAGCTTTTGCTGGATGACACGCTGAGCGCTGAGCAGAAATTACTGGCGCGCTACACTGCGCTGTCCGAATGCGTGAGCAATAATCGCTATCCCGGCTGTCTGTTCATCGCCGCCTGTACGTTTTACCCCGATCCCGGGCATCCGATCCATCAGTTAGCCGATCAGCAAAAAAAGGCGGCACATGACTTCACCCATGAGCTGCTGACTACGCTGGAAGTTGACGACCCGGCAATGGTCGCCAAACAGATGGAACTGGTGCTGGAAGGCTGCCTGAGCCGCATGCTGGTTAATCGTAGCCATGCTGATGTCGAAACGGCACACCGCCTGGCTGAAGATATCCTGCGCTTTGCCCAGTGCCGAATGGGCGGTGCGCTGACCTAAGCGAGCATTACCTGTTTTCGTCGCCTCTGCCGGATAGATTTGTGCAAACTTCAGGCATAACCATGCAGATTGCCGCAATATTAAGCGGTTGAACAATGTTTCCAGAAATTTGATTGACTGACAGACGTGAATACGGTTTAATGCGCCCCGTTGCCCGGATAGCTCAGTCGGTAGAGCAGGGGATTGAAAATCCCCGTGTCCTTGGTTCGATTCCGAGTCCGGGCACCACTATTTAGAAGAACCCGCCTATGGCGGGTTTTTTGCTTTCTGGGCTCCGCGAGATTTCTTATCTTTCTGACCACAGCAACTCCTACCCCACCTCATCACGACACTTAAACCTTCACTGGAACCACCATAGTACGGCAAAAAATATAGCGGTATCAGACACACCTCTTTTTCTGGCGTGCTTAACCGTAGGCCAGATTTGAGTAATTTATCTGAACAACCTTGGGCACAATACTGTTGCGGGAGCGCCAGGTCGCGCCGCATTTCATTGATAAGCTCGCTGAAGGTCGCACCACCCTCTTCCAGATGGCGTTGCAGGGTACGCACATTCATCCCCAGGGGCTTGAGTTGGTGCGCCGCCTCGACATCTGAAGCAAACGCCAGGGAGTAAATACCAACCCTCATCTACAATTGCCATCATACCGAGCAAATAATGAGTCAACGAGGAACCTGGATGGTGAAAACAAGAGTCATACAGTCAGCGCAGGGAGCCCATACCTATCCGCTGCTGATCAAGAGCTTGCTGCTGTCGGGTGGGCGTTCTCATCCCGAGCGAGAAATCGTCTACGCCGACAAGTTGCGTTACGACTATCGCACCCTCAAACAGCGTATCCATCGCCTGGCAAACATGCTGACAGCGGCCGGTGTCATGCCTGGAGACACCGTCGCCCTCTTAGATTGGGACAGCCATCGCGCCCTCGAGTGTTTCTTTGCGGTGCCTATGATTGGTGCCGTGCTACACACGGTGAACGTCCGCTTCTCGGCGGACCAAATCGCTTACACCATGAATCATGCCGAGGACAACCTGGTACTGGTGCACGACGACTTCTTGCCGGTTGTCGAGTCACTGGCAGAGACGCTAACCACTGTCCGGGGATACATCCAGCTTAGCGACGAAGAATCGAAGGCAACCAGCCTGCCGGTGCTGGGGGAATATGAGACCCTTCAGGCCGCAGCGGGAGATCGCTTTGACTTCCCCGACTTCGATGAAAACTCGGTAGCGACCTTGTTCTACACCACTGGAACCACGGGCAATCCCAAGGGGGTCTACTTCAGCCATCGTCAGCTGGTCCTGCACACGCTCAATGAACTGGGCCTCCTGGCAGCCCACGAGGGACAGTCGCTGCTACGATCGAACGATGTCTACATGCCGATCACTCCTATGTTTCACGTGCACGCCTGGGGCGCTCCCTATGTCGCAACAATGCTAGGTGTGAAGCAGGTATACCCCGGTCGTTACGAACCCAACAAGCTGGTGCGGTTCTATCGCGATGAGGGTGTAACCTTCTCGCACTGTGTGCCAACCATTTTGCAGATGATCCTTGAGTGCGACGAAGCCACACAGACCGACCTGTCGGGATGGAAGATGTTGCTGGGTGGCAGTTCACTGTCCCTTGGACTGGCAACACAGGCCCACCATAAGGGCATACGCATTCACGCCGGCTATGGCATGTCTGAGACCTGTCCCCTGCTCTGTATGACCCACTTAAGCGATGCCGAGCTGGCCCTTCCCATGGATGAGCAGCTACCCCTGCGGATTCGGACCGGCCTGCCTGTTCCGTTGGTGGATCTGCGTATCGTCGATGGCGAAGGTCGGGAGGTAGTGCACGACGGCGAAGCCCTGGGTGAAATAGTGGTGCGAGCCCCTTGGTTGACTCAGGGCTATCTGAAGGAACCCGAGAAAGGGGCTGAGCTATGGAATGGCAGATGGCTGCATACCGGTGACATTGCCTCTATCGATCCCCATGGGATAGTGGAAATCAAGGATCGCATCAAAGACGTAATCAAGACGGGCGGTGAGTGGATAAGCACGCTGGAGCTGGAGAGCCTCATCAGCTCACACGCGGCGGTCAGGTCGGTAGCCGTCGTCGGGATACCTGATGAACAGTGGGGCGAACGCCCCCTGGCTCTGGTGGTTTGCAAGGAAGGGGAGGACCTGGAGCCGCAGGCCATAGCGGCACATCTACAAGGATTTGTCGACCGCGGCCACATAACCAAATGGGCGATCCCACGACAGATAAGGATAGTCCCGGAAATTCCCAAAACCAGCGTCGGCAAGATCAACAAGCGCTTGATCCGCGAGCTCGAAGCCAGCAATGGGAAGGAAAGCATTTAAGCGATTTGTCGCATTCATAGCGTAAGGTTAACAACAGTCACGCTGTCTATATTTCAGGTAGCATGTCGGTATCAATGCTCTGCCGGGGATCTCACCGTCCCCGCGCGGATGCTGATCGCCCTTTAGCAAATGGGTGCCTGGGCATGTTCATCGCCACAGGCATCTCGGGCCCGGCGTTATGTTGATTCGGCAAAATCAGTTTACGGGCTGATTTCCTTGCTTTGTGGGTTCCGGTCAATGTCAGGTCCTGCTGGACGAGAAATCCGTCCCCAGCCCTTCCATCCAGCCTGATCACTTACCTAAATCTGCATTATTCAACAACGCCAGATTCATCCTCACTCATGCTTTCTTTACTTTGAATGAACCGGAGCGCCAAATAAAGGTCTGGTGCCAGAATCATGTCGTCGTCTTTCATTGTCGGTCGACTCTCCTTAAACCAGCGTGTTAACTCCGTTTTCCGGCCCGCAAGAATTAACTTAATCTGCCGCCCCTTCAGATCCCGTTTTAACTCATTAATGGTTGCCAGAACGCTGATATCTGAATAGGTAAAGCAAGAAACGGCGTCAATGACCACCCATTTAGGTTGTAGTACTGCACCATCGACTAAATTCAAAACGCGGCGCTTAAAATAAGCCACATTAAAATAGGTCAGCGGTGAGTTAAATCGGTACATCAACACGCCAGGGATCATTTTCACATCAGTTGAATTACCTAATGAGTGAATCATCCCATTTTCGTCAATTCCCAATAAGTGTTCAGTAGGACGAAAAACTGTGCGCAGGAACTGCAACAGACCCAGCAATACCGCAAGGCCAATCCCCTGAATAACACCAATAATCAGAACACAGCCAAAGGTGAAGAATGCCAGGCGAAATGCGGGTTTATTTCTTCGCCTCAGGTTCCAGAGTCCGCGTAAATCAATTAATGACCACGATGCATAGATTAGAACAATGCCTAATGCAGATACCGGAATAAATTGTAATGGCTGCGTGAAAAATACCACGACGATTCCGATGATTAAGGCAGCAACAACGGAAACCAGCTGGCTTTTCCCTCCAGAGGAATCATTTACCGCAGTCCGGGAATCGGCTCCGCTAATCGCAAACCCCTGAGATAAGCCAGACATTAGATTCGCGACCCCCAAAGCCCTGAACTCAGCATCAGCATTTATTTCGTATCCGTTTTTCGCGGCAAAACTGCGAGCGGTGAGCATCAGGCTAACAAAACTGACTAACGCCAGGTTCAGCGCAGGGATCAATAAATCACGCGCCAGACCAGGCTGAAACGATCCCCAGTGAACGACGGGCAAACCAGACTGAAAGCCCGATCCCCCAATAGTGGCAATCCCATACTGCTGCGCAGATGTAATCCATACCAGCGCCGTTGTTATCACAATAGCAATCAACGGTGCTGGCCATTGGCTACGAAACGTCTTGATAGCTATTAAAATCGCTAACGTTAGGATGGCGATCCCTAAGGTTAATAAATGAATTTCTGAGAGTCGACCAGGCAGGGCAATGATCTTCTCAATCACTTGCTCTTCATCAAGCGTAATCCCCAATACCTTACCGAGTTGCCCGACAATAATCGTCACGGCAACGCCGTTAAGCAGACCCGTTAGAATGGGATGAGAAAGCAGGTCAGCAAGCGCCCCCAGGCGAAATTTACTGGCAAGCAGGCACCATCCTCCCATCATCACAGTCATGACGATTGTTAACTGCCAGTGAAGTTCTGGGTTTCCGGCAGAAAGAGGAACCACAACGGCCGCAATCACCGCGCAGGTCGTGGCATCAGGACCAACAATCAATTGGCGGGAAGAACCAAACAGCGCATAAGCTAGCATTGGCAACACGCAGGAATATAACCCGACGATAGCCCCGACTCCCGCTAACTCAGCGTAAGCAATCGCAACCGGTAGTGCTACGGCAGCAACGGATAACCCGGCTTTAACATCATGTTTTAGCCAGCTTTTATCGTACGCTAATAAATTTTTTAGCCCCGGCATGTAGTTTAATACCATTTTTCCGAACACTTTATTCTCCGGATAGACCCTTACTAATAGATAAAGGTACACGTAACTGTCGCAGGCGATCCTGATATTTTCGGGAGGTAATACAGAAAATTCAGATTGGGGGTTTACCGCATATGCCGCAGGAAGGCTTGTGTTATGGAGGTTTTGGATATTGCTTTGCACCCGATGGTGCTGCGATGTGCCTAATGCGCTGCGCTTATCAGGCCTACAAAATGCGTTCAGCCCAGCCCCTGCAGGCCGGATAAGGCGGCACGCCGCATCCGGCGGTTTTCATCCCGCACAGACGCAAAAAAGCCC
>NZ_JAOWHJ010000003.1:0-4109 GCF_030332695.1 Citrobacter sp. Cpo089
GCTGATAGAAACAGAAGCCACTGGAGCACCTCAAAAACACCATCATACACTAAATCAGTAAGTTGGCAGCATCACCCGCCATAACTGTACCAGTAAATCAATCAGATCAATCTGTTCCGGATCGTGACTGCGCCCGGACATGTTGTTATCACTTACAGACATAGAAACCCTAGATAAGGAAAGACTTAAACTGGGATTAGTTTAGCTATAAATTGAGGCAATGCCATAGGATTAATGATAAAAAAATCAAATTGTTTCAGGGATTTTGATTGGTTTTTCAAACACTACTGGAATACGATACGTTTATAAAGTGGACTGATGCAGACACGCAATGGACGTAGAGACGCGCAAGCCCGCGGCCAGCATGCGCCCTATCACGTCGACAATATCGGCAATAGTTAACCGGTTGAGCTAATGGACTATATCCAAGCTTTGGAAGATGCACTGAGTATTGAAGCGAAGAAAAATATGCTACCGCTACTGCCAGGTGATGTGCTGGAAACCAGCGCGGACACTAAAGCACTGTATGAGGTAATTGGTTTTAAACCTGAAACCACGATAAAAGATAGGGTGAAGAACTTTGTTGACTGGTACCGTGATTGCTACAAAGTTTAATCACTAACCTGATTAAAACAAAAAGGCCTTTTATAAGGCCTTTTTATGGAGATGAGATTAATCACTACCAAACAAATCGCGGGTATATACTTTATCGGCGACATCAGCTAATTCTGACACCATGCGGTTAGAAATAATAATGTCTGCTTCATTTTTGAACGTATTAAGATCACGCACTACCCGAGAGTGGAAAAATTCGTCCTCTTCTACGACGGGTTCGTAAATAATCACGGGCACGCCCTTTGCCTTAATGCGCTTCATGATGCCCTGAATGGATGATGCACGGAAATTATCGGAACCGCTTTTCATAATTAAACGGTATACGCCAACTACTTTAGGTTGACGGGCAAGAATAGAGTCTGCAATAAAGTCCTTACGCGTACGGTTAGCATCAACGATTGCGCCAATAATGTTATTCGGCACAGATGCATAATTCGCCAACAGCTGCTTAGTATCTTTCGGTAGACAGTAGCCGCCATAGCCGAATGACGGATTGTTGTAGTGATTACCGATACGCGGATCCAGGCACACTCCTTCAATAATCTGCCGTGAGTTCAGACCAAGGCTTTCGGCATAGCTATCCAGCTCGTTAAAGTAGGCCACACGTAACGCCAGATAGGTGTTAGCAAACAACTTGATGGCTTCGGCTTCAGTCGAGTCAGTAAATAAGGTCGGGATATCTTTCTTCACCGCCCCTTCCAGCAGCAACCCGGCAAAGCGCTCGGCACGTTCAGAACGTTCACCAATAACAATACGGGACGGGTGCAGGTTGTCGTATAGAGCTTTACCCTCACGCAGGAATTCAGGGGAGAAGATGATATTATCTGTTCTATATTTTTGACGCATTGATTGAGTAAAACCGACAGGAACTGTCGATTTTATTATCATTATGGCATCTGGATTTATTTCAATAACATCCCTTATGACTGACTCGACACTGCTAGTATCAAAGTAATTAGTTTTAGGATCGTAGTCTGTTGGGGTTGCAATAATAACAAACTCTGCACTCTGATAAGCGTAGTATTTATCTAGTGTAGCTTCGAATTTTATATCTTTTGATTGCAGATACTGTTCAATTTCTTGATCAACTATCGGAGACATCCTATTATTTAGCATCTCGACACGTGAGGGAACAATGTCCAGAGCAATGACCTTATGATGTTGGGCGATAAGAAGACTATTTGACAGACCAACATACCCAGTACCAGAAATGGTGATTTTCATTTCATGCTCTCAGTATTATCTTAATATTTAATCATGATGCCGTACATCTTGATAAGAGGATAATGTTTTAACTTTTTTTTGAATATCATGTCAACGAAGCTTAAAACAATTAAGATTTTCTTTATCAGATTACGCCAGGAATATTAAGAAAAGATTAAGCAATCAACTTAAATCAATAGAATTTGAGATAAAAAAAAGCCCGGTCAAAAAACCGGGCTAGTGTACGTCAGAAGACTTACTCCATCCATTCGGTGTGGAATACACCTTCTTTATCTGTGCGTTTATACGTATGTGCACCAAAGTAGTCACGCTGGGCCTGGATCAGGTTAGCCGGCAGTACCGCAGAACGGTAGCTGTCGTAGTAGGCTACCGCTGCTGAGAAGGTCGGTACCGGAATACCGTTCTGCACAGCATAAGCCACTACATCACGCAGCGCTTGCTGATATTCATCAGCGATATTTTTAAAGTACGGAGCCAGCAGCAGGTTCGCGATGCCTTTGTTTTCAGCATACGCGTCAGTAATTTTCTGCAGGAACTGCGCACGAATGATGCAGCCCGCGCGGAAAATCTTCGCGATTTCGCCGTAGTTCAGATCCCAGTTGTACTCGTCAGACGCCGCACGCAGCTGAGAGAAGCCCTGTGCGTAGGAGACGATCTTGCCCAGGTACAGCGCGCGACGGACTTTCTCAATGAACTCGGCTTTATCGCCAGCCAGTTTAGCCTGCGGGCCGGACAGCACTTTAGATGCCGCAACGCGCTGGTCTTTCAAAGAAGAGATGTAGCGCGCGAATACAGACTCAGTGATCAGCGACAGCGGTTCGCCCAGATCCAGAGAGCTCTGGCTGGTCCATTTACCGGTGCCTTTGTTCGCCGCTTCGTCAAGGATCACATCAACCAGGTATTTACCGTCTTCATCTTTTTTGGTGAAGATGTCTTTAGTGATGTCGATCAGGTAACTGCTCAGCTCGCCTTCATTCCACTCGGTGAAGGTGGTAGCCAGCTCTTCGTTAGACAGGTTCAGGCCGCCTTTCAGCAGGGAATAAGCTTCAGCAATCAGCTGCATGTCGCCGTATTCAATACCGTTATGCACCATCTTCACATAATGACCTGCACCATCAGCACCGATGTAGGTTACGCACGGTTCACCATCTTCGGCAACAGCGGCAATCTTGGTCAGGATAGGCGCAACCAGCTCATACGCTTCTTTCTGGCCACCAGGCATGATAGATGGTCCTTTCAGAGCGCCCTCTTCACCGCCGGATACTCCGGTACCGATGAAGTTAAAACCTTCCGCGGACAGTTCACGGTTACGACGGATAGTGTCCTGGAAGAAGGTGTTACCACCATCAATGATGATGTCGCCTTTATCAAGGTACGGCTTCAGGGAATCGATAGCAGCATCAGTTCCCGCCCCTGCTTTTACCATTAACAGGATACGACGTGGGGTTTCAAGAGACTCGACGAACTCTTTCACCGTGTAATAAGGAACCAGTTTCTTACCCGGGTTCTCGGCAACAACTTCTTCAGTTTTCTCGCGGGAGCGGTTGAAGATGGAGACGGTATAACCGCGGCTTTCGATGTTGAGCGCCAGGTTGCGCCCCATCACTGCCATACCGACGACGCCGATCTGTTGCTTGGACATTACATACTCCTGTCAGGTGTGGTCACCACGCGATATGTGCGTGGCTTGAATTTGCTGTAAATGTTAACTCAGGATTCAAAGCTATGATAGCATCGGATACACTGTGTAGAAGGTATGAAAAAGAAGATTATTTTGCAGATCGTCTTAACTTTAGAGACTAAATCTATCTCCAATAGATAATTGGGCCATCATAGCGGTGATCGTATCCCTGGATACGATGGAATAATCTTCACTATATGACCAGGAAGGGATCACTTTGGCGGATTTTTCATCAAAAGGACCTTCTTTAATCTCCATAACAACTGCAGTATGGGATCTGCATACTAGTGTATGTGGGATAAGCGGCGGAATTTGTGCAATAACACTCTTACTCTGCCCCCCTAGAATAACCTTTTTATTCAGACAACCGTTATTATCAAATAGCATTAACTCAACCTCACCATGAAGTACATGGAAATGTTCCCACTGATGCTGTAATTCATGAAAATGAGGCGGGATGTAAGTTCCTTTTACAAGACCAATTATTATTCTTTGAACGACATCGTTAGGGCGGTGATGCTGCCAACTTACTGATTTAGTGTATGATGGTGTTTTTGAGGTGCTCCAGTGGCTTCTGTTTCTATCAGCT
>NZ_JAOWHJ010000070.1:0-47715 GCF_030332695.1 Citrobacter sp. Cpo089
CCCGGCTGTATGCGCGAGGTTACCGACTGCGGCCTGAGTTTTTTAAGTGACGTAAAATCGTGTTGAGGCCAACGCCCATAATGCGGGCAGTTGCCCGGCATCCAACGCCATTCATGGCCATATCAATGATTTTCTGGTGCGTACCGGGTTGAGAAGCGGTGTAAGTGAACTGCAGTTGCCATGTTTTACGGCAGTGAGAGCAGAGATAGCGCTGATGTCCGGCAGTGCTTTTGCCGTTACGCACCACCCCGTCAGTAGCTGAACAGGAGGGACAGCTGATAGAAACAGAAGCCACTGGAGCACCTCAAAAACACCATCATACACTAAATCAGTAAGTTGGCAGCATCACCGGCTTCTTCTTTTGTTTTAGCCATCATATTTAGCTTAATGTTCTTTGCATTAAGCACATCCGAAATATTCATAACTCACCTTCATTAATATAATAGGGTTACAGCGCCCTCAACCGAATAAATCAAGAGCGAGAGTAAAGAGACAGATCGGTTAAATAGACTCTTTATCCCAAGTAATGGCTTAATACGGTTGAGCGCGCTGTAATTTTAGGCAGCGACTTCGCGCTGGTAGATATCGACCATTTTATCCCAGGCATCACTGACATTATCCGCCAGGGAGAACAGACCCGAGGTTCCCACAATAAAGACGTCAACACCGGACCGGGAGATCACATTAAAGGTTTTCTCGTTGCAGGATCCATCAATCTCAGTCAAGTAGTGGTAGCCTTTATTTTCACGCATCGCAATCAGTTCTTTGATTTTGGTGAGTGATTCCGGAATAAACTTCTGCCCTGCGTAGCCGGGGTCAACCGACATAACGGTCACTTTATCCAGCAGATGAGCGTACTCTTTAATAGCATCCGCTGGAGTTGCCGGATTCAACACGACGCCACAGCGGCGACCAGCATCTTTAATCTGGTTCAGCAGGCGGAATATTTTGTTATTCGCCGTTTCCGGATGGAAACTGATAATATCGGCTCCGGCCTCAATACACATTGGAATTATATCTTCCGGGTGATTCACCATCAGATGCACATCAATTGGCACATCGGTGATTTTCTTCAGATTTTCGATAAAGAAGGGTGACAACGTAATGTTCTTCACATAGCTACCGTCCATAATATCGACGTGATAAAAATCAGCCCGGGCGTTCATTGCCGTAATTTGTTCTCTGAACCGCGTTAAATCCATACACATTAACGAGGGCGAAAATTTAGCTGCCATACCTTACCTCTATAAGAATCAATTAGTTAAATAATGAAACGACATGCCCAAGTATGATGCCAACAACGCCGAAATCCGCATCACCAAAGGTGGTGGATGCAAAACCAAGGTCGCCCATTAGAGGCAGCAAGATTGCAGGCAAAAACGAAATCAGCAGGCCGTGCGCGAAGGCCCCCACCACCGCACCTCGGCGACCGCCGCAGATGTTGCCGTAGACGCCCGCCGTCGCGCCGCAGAAGAAGTGTGGTACCAAACCCGGAACAATGACGCTTAAACCAAACAAAGGGCATAGGAACATGCTCACCAGACCGGCGGCAAAACTTGACAGAAAACCGACGATTACGGCATTCGGGGCGAACGGAAAGACGGTTGGGCAGTCGAGCGCCGGTTTGGCGTCTTTCACCAACTTGTCGGCGATACCTTTAAAGGCTGGAACAATTTCGGCAATAATCATGCGCACACCCGCAAGGATGATCCACACGCCTGCCGCAAAGGTCAGCGACTGGATAACGGCGAAGATGATAAAGTTCTGACCACCACTGACGCTGCTCTCAACAAATTCCTTACCTGCAACCAGCACCAGAATTACAAACAGGATCATCATCGTCAGAGAGATAGCAACCGAGGAGTCCCGCAGGAAATTCAGTGATTTCGGCACCTGCATTTCTTCAATTGATGGGCTACCTTTACCGACCGCTTTTCCCACCAGCGCCGACAGCAGATAGCCAGTTGAACCAAAATGACCTAGTGCCAGATCATCAGTACCGGTTATTTTGCGAGTGAACGGCTGCAGAATGGCCGGAGAGACCACCATCATGATGCCGAGGATCACCGCCCCGACCAGTATCACCCAAAATGGTGACAAGCCGCCGACGGAGAGAATGACAGCCAGCATCGCCGCCATATACAGCGTGTGGTGCCCCGTTAGAAAGATGTATTTCAGCGGTGTAATGCGGGCAAGTACAATGTTAAACAGCATCCCCAGCACCATGATCATTGCCGTCGCGGTACCGTAGTTTTTCTGCGCCAACGCCGCCATAGCGTCAGTATTTGGCACAACGCCCTGAATATGGAATGAGTACTCAAACAACTGGCTAAACGTTGTTAACGTAGTGGCAACAATCGCCGCACCGGATGTTAGTATTACAAAACCCATTATAGTTTTAAGAGTTCCGGAAATAACCTCGGAGATTGCTTTTTTTTGCAATAATAAACCGATCATGGAAAACAGACCGACCAGTATTGCTGGTGTACCCAATACATCATGAATAATAAACTGCAGCATAGAATGACTCCGTAGGGCCGCAAAAAATTAGTCAGAGATTCTCGGAAAGAATTTCTTTGATTTTATTGTTATCCAGTAAATTTGATAAGCCAAAGACCTGTGCAGCATGGCTGGATAGGTGCTCAGCAATATCTTTAGCGCTAAGAATAATATCTGCAGTTTCGCTTTTCGCCGACGTCAGATCAGTATGAGAAACAACTGCTTCTTTATTTAACTCTTTAATGATTTTTTTCACGTTCATTTCAACGATAAAACTACTGCCTAAACCGTTACCACACACAATCAGAATTTTTTTCATCTTTACCTCACCATCCGTTGATAACGGCTTGAATTTTTTCCATTGAGGATGCTTTTAACAACGCTGAGAGTCTTTCATCATCGCTAAAAATATCCGCAAGGGCTGTGATCATATTAATGTGCTCATCTCCCGAAATCGCACATAACATAATCACCACATAAATAGGATCATTGCCTTCCGAGTCAAAAGAAATGCCTTGTTTAATATGCAAAAGCGATAAGCCATTTTTAATCCCACCCTGTTCCGGACGAGCATGGGGCATCGCCAGACCAGGTGCTAAAATATAATAAGGACCGAGTTCCTGATGGCTATTTAAAATGGCTTTAATATAAGCCTGAGTTATCGACTCTTTATCCAATAAAGGTTGTGCCGCTAACGTAATGGCCTGTTTCCAGTCACAGACTGAATCCACAATTTGGATATTTTCCGTAGGTAACCAGGTCGTAATCATAAATACCCCGATAGCGTTGAAATTGAGCCTACTATAGAGGAATGCCTTCACGCCTTACCGTGATCTCCCTCGCAAAGTTAGCGCTAACACTATGGCGATGTTAAAATTCTTGTTACCGCTAACTTCATTAACCATACTTATCATTACTTTGCAGTTGGGCAATGCGCAAAACGCTAAACATCATTTACAATGGGAGCCCAGACAGGCTATAGGAGGACATCAGTGCAGACGTTACAAGCGGACGATAGCGCGCGAGAAAAACGCAGGAAAAACACTGGCAAAATTACGCTCGCCGAAGTGGCAAAACTGGTCGGCGTTAGCACGATGACCGTGTCGCGCGCATTACGTATGCCTGAAAAAGTGAATCCTGAACTACGCATCCGCATCGAAGCAGCGGTGAACGAGTTGGGCTATGTGCCAAACCTGCAGGCCCGCAGCCTCGCCTCTGCTGACTCCAGTCTCGTAATGGGTGTGGTGCCTTCTTTTTCCTCCCCTGGATTTCTTGCCGTCTCCGAAACGCTACAGACGGTGATCGCGACCCAGGGCTACAGCATGATGTTTATCGAGTCCGGCCAGGGTGGACAAAGCGAAGAAAAAGCCTTTGCACAAATGCTCGCCTATAACCCGGCGGCAATTGTTCAGTTCAATATTGATAACATCAGCAGTTGTTCGCAGATGATAAGTAATACCGGCGTGCCGGTGGTTGAGATTGGTGCTATTAATCGCGATGCTAGCTGGGTCAGTATCGGCGTTGACTACGCTGCGGCCATTAAAAAGCTGGTTACCTCCCTTGCGCAGAGCGGATATAAAAATATCGGCTTGCTCTGCACCGCCTCCAATAACATTATGTTTCGCCAGGTGCTGAGCGGCTGGAACAGCGCCATGCTCTCGGTTAACCACTCCCCACATCGCGTGGTGACCTCTCACCTACCAGCAGGCATAACGACCGGTTTAAACCTGCTGGGAGATATTCGTATCACCTGGCCAGAGCTGGATGCGCTGATTTGTACATCTGATGAAATTGCCTGCGGCTGCATTATGGCCTGCCACGGTGCAGGACAAAAAGTGCCCAACTCCCTGGCATTGGCAAGCTTGAGTGGTGGTACTCTTGCCGCAGTTTGCTCACCTTCTCTGACTGCTGTCGAGTTCCCATGGAGTGAAACAGGAACTCGCGCAGGAAAAACGTTACTTGATCTCCTTGCTGGCAATTCGACGGATAAATTCATTGAATTACCATCAACGTTACAAGTTCGCGCGAGCACCAGAAAAATGTAATGCGCTAATATATTTATTGATTTGTCATCCTGCCTACAGCCTTGCATATCTCCGTAGGCCTGATAAGCGAAGCGTCATCAGGCATGGCAGTTATTGTCGGCTGAGCAGCGTTAACACTTCATAGTGCGCGGTGTGTGGGAACATATCGAAAAGTTGGACGCGTTCAATGCGATACCCGGGCAACTCACAAATATCCTTCGCCATGGTTTGCGCATTACAGCTGGAATAAATGATAAAACGCGGTGCCATGCGGGAGAGAAAATCGCACAGCGGCTTTCCAATCCCGCGACGCGGCGGGTTCACCAGCACCAGGTCAGGTACTTCGCCCTGAGCGGTAGCAAACTGGGTTGAATCCAGCGCCTGAAAATGCAGATTCTGCAATCCAAGCTCCTGCGCTGACTGCTTCGCGCAGGTAATCGCTTCTGGCGCGATTTCAATCCCCGTCAGTTTCATCTGCGGTGTGGCGCAGTGCAGACCAAAGCCCCCGACGCCGCAAAACAGATCCCACATATGATTAACCGGAAGCTGACGCACCCAGTCGCGCGCCGTGGCATATAACTGCCCCGCTACCACCGGGTTGGTCTGGAAAAAGCTCTGCGGGCGGATCCACAACGGCACATCGTTAAAGCGTTCCGCCAGTGCCTGTTGTTCAGTCAGGAAGATTTCGGTCTCCCCTTCCATAATCGCCATATGCACCGGCTGAATATTGGCAGTAATCACTTTTAACTGTGGGAGTTGTGCCTGCAACCAGGGTAGCGCCGCGCGCAGTTGTGCCAGTTTTGCGTCAGAACGCAGGACAAAACGCAGCATCATACCGCCGTCGTACCGGCTTTCCGTTAACAGCAGATATTTCAGTTCCCCGCGTTTTCGCGCCACGTTATAGGGCGTCAGCCCCGCCCGAGCGATAAACGGCTTAAGCGCGGCAAATACGGGCGCAAAAGACTCAGGATAGAGCGGACAGTCGCACAAATCCTCAGGCGTACCGTCACGATGCAGCATTCCCAGCAGCGGTTTTTCCACGCTGCCGCTGACCACCATTTTAGCTTTATTACGAAACGCGCTTTCCGGACCACTGATCGGCGCGCACCATTCTCCGACCGGATGCTCGGCAAGCAGATTCTGCAGATCGGCTGTTTTAGCGAAGAGTTGATCGGCGACAGGCTGAGTTATCCACTGACAGGAGCGGCAGCGCTCGGCGTCATATAGTGCGCACTGCATACAAAAACCTATAAATTAACAGGGGGCCAATATTATACACGTTATTGCAAACGGAAGAACCGCCTGCTGGACGCAGGAACAAACAGTAACAGCAATACCAGCATATCCGGCAGTTTTTGCATTACCAGCGTATGCAGGATTTCGCGTCTGGACTCCCCCGCAATACTGAATAGTTCTGGGTATCCGTAGCCCAGCGAAGCAGCCCACAGATAGGCGCTGGCGATAATCTGGGTCAACAGATAGATCCAGCGTGCCCAGTTCCGTCCTTTTACCAGCGAAAATGCGCAGTAAATTTCGATAAATAGCAGCATCAGACTGCCCAGAAACACCAGCGTCAAATTCCAGGTCTGCACGCTGCGATGAATAAACTCACTGGTTCCACGAAACCCAAGCGTATTAAAAATCATCAACAGATCGAGACAGCGGATCATGATAATAGCCAGCGCCGCCACCTGCACCAAAGCAGGGACGTTTAAGCGAGCATGTGATGTGGATGATTTCTTAAAAAATCCCAACGCGTCGTCTTCCATGAAAACGGCGCAACCACCACAGCTGCGCCGTATAGACAGGTTGGCAGATTTTAGTTTTTTCAGCCGCGTCTTGCACGTTGGATATCGCGGATCCGTTGTTTTTCTGTTCGCGCCATCAGATACCACGCGATAAATCCGATAATTCCTACCACACCAAGGATCAGCGTCGCCAGCGCGTTGATCTCCGGGTTCACCCCCATACGTACGCTGGAGAACACCAGCATCGGTAACGTTGTGGCGCCAGGACCAGAGACAAAGCTGGCAATAACCAGATCATCGAGCGACAGCGTGAAGGCTAATAACCAACCGGAAATCACCGCCGGCATAATCATCGGCAGGGTGATGACGAAAAAGACCTTCAGCGGCGTGGCGCCGAGATCCATCGCAGCTTCCTCAATGGAGTGATCCAGTTCGCGCAAACGTGAAGAAATCACCACCGCCACATATGCCGTACAGAAAGTGACATGCGCCAGCCAGATGGTCAGCATGCCGCGATCCGCTGGCCAGCCGATGGCGTGAGCCAACGCAACAAACAGCAGCAGCAGCGACAAACCGGTAATAACATCCGGCATGACCAGCGGCGCGGTGATCATAAAGGCGAAACCATTTGAACCACGAAAACGACCAAAGCGCACCATTACCACGGCGGCGATGGTGCCAAGGATTGCCGCCATCGTCGCAGCACCCGCAGCAATCGTTAAACTCATGCCGACGGCGCTTATCATCGCGCTATCGTGGAAAAGCTCACCATACCAACGGGTTGACCAACCCGCCCATACCGTCACCAGCTTCGAGCTGTTAAACGAATAGATAACCAGCATTAGCATCGGCGCATACAGGAAGGTAAAACCCAGCACCAGGATAAAAATACGCCACGGCGAGCGAACGACCGGTAAGTTATTCATCCGTGTTCCCCCACGCTTTTTTGCTGATATTTATGGAACCACATGATTGGCACAATCAGTAACAGCAGCATAATAATGGCGACAGCAGAAGCCACCGGCCAGTCGCGGTTATTGAAAAACTCCTGCCAAAGCACACGGCCAATCATGATGCTATCCGGGCCGCCCAACAGTTCCGGGATCACAAACTCGCCAACAGCCGGAATAAATACCAGCATTGACCCGGCGATAATACCGCCCTTGGTCAACGGCACAATCACGCTAAAGAAGGTCTTCAGCGGCCGGGCACCTAAATCCAGCGCCGCTTCCACCAGCGAGTAATCGATACGGGTCAGCGCGGTATAAATCGGCAGCACCATAAAGGGCAAATAGGCGTAAACAATACCGATGTAGACCGCCAGATTGGTGTGCAAAATCGTCAACGGTTGGTCGATGACGCCCAGCCACATCAGGAAGTTGTTCAGCACGCCGTTGTTTTTCAGGATCCCCATCCAGGCATATACGCGAATTAAAAACGAGGTCCAGGACGGCAGGATCACCAGCAACAGCAGAATATTACGCGTTGAGGGTTTACTGTGCGCGACGGCCCATGCCAGTGGGTATCCCAGCAGCAGGCAACAGATTGTCGAAATTCCCGCCACCTGTAACGATTGCAGGTAGGCATCGAAATAGAGCGGATCGTCCGTTAACTGCAGGAAGTTGGCTAAGTTGAGTGTGATGGATAGCTGATCATCAGCCCATGAAACGATGTCCGTATAGGGAGGAATAGCGCGCGCCATTTCAGCCAAACTGATTTTGAAGACAATCAGAAAAGGCAGCAGAAACAGGAGCAGCAGCCACACATACGGCAGCGCGATCACCAGCTTGCGCCCGTGCTTCATTTGCAGCCGCGACATAAACAGCGTGAATCGCCCTGCTTTATCCACGCGTGCCGGAGGTTCAAGTGTACTCATCTTCGCTCCTTAAACCGTCAACACCACACAGCTGTCCGCATCCCAACATAAACGGACTTCGTCACCCCAGGTTGGTAATCCCTTGCGATAACGATGCTCATTTTGTAGCTGGGCGCTCAACATCTGGCCGCTTTTCAAACGTACGTGGTACACCGACAAATCACCCAGATAGGCAATGTGCACCACTTCGCCTACCGCGAAGTTATAACCCTCTGGCGGAGGGGCTTCGCAGAGCATGATTTTTTCCGGACGCAGCGCAACATACACCGGGACGTTATCGACAACAGAAGCATCGGCGTCCACTTTCAGCGGATGTACCAGACCAGGAGACTCAATCACCAGACCATCTTCCTGGCGTTCTTTTAGCAGTCCCTCAAAAACGTTTACCGAACCGATAAACTCTGCGCTGTAACGCGTAGTCGGATGCTCATAGATCTCTTCCGGCTCGCCAATCTGGACAAATTTGCCACGGTTCATGATCGCAATACGGCCCGCCATCGTCATGGCTTCTTCCTGATCGTGTGTCACCATCACGCAGGTCACGCCGACGCGTTCAAGAATATCCACCACTTCCAGTTGCATGCGGTCTCGGAGTTTTTTATCCAGCGCCCCCATTGGCTCATCCAGCAACAGCAGTTTTGGACGTTTTGCCAGGCTGCGCGCCAATGCCACGCGCTGACGCTGGCCGCCAGAAAGCTGATGTGGCTTGCGTTTGGCGAACTCCTGCATATGCACGAGTCCCAGCATCTCATTCACCCGACTGGCGATTTCAGCCTTCGGCAGTTTGTCCTGCTTGAGGCCAAAGGCAATGTTCTGCTCCACCGTCATGTGCGGAAACAGGGCATAGGACTGAAACATCATATTAATCGGACGCAGATAAGGCGGGACATGCGCTAAATCGACGCCATCAAGCATGATTTGCCCGGTAGTCGGCAGTTCAAATCCCGCTAACATGCGCAGCAGAGTCGATTTGCCACAGCCGGACGCGCCGAGCAGAGCAAATATTTCACCTTTGTAGATAGTAAGATTGACGTCATCAACGGCGTGCTGACCGTCAAATGACTTGGTCAGATTGCGAATTTCAAGCAGCGGGGTCAGCGCCTTGCGGATTTTCGCTTGTGGGCGTGGGGTTGCATCATTCACTCAGGTGCTCTCCGGCATAAAACAAAGAAACGGTGCAAATAACGCACCATAACGGTGCGTATTGCCGGGTTATATGTGTCCGGGCTCAACACTGCCCGGCAGGCAAAAATCCTGCCGGGTCATGTCCCAAACATCGGTTTATTTCCCGCTTTTTACCTTCGTCCATGCGCGGGTACGTACACGATCGATCTTCGGATCCTGTACTTTCAGTGTGAACAGCTTGGCGCGAACATCCGCAGGCGGGTAGATACCCGGGTTGTCACGAACCTCAGGGCTGACCAGAGCCGTCGCTTCTTTGTTGGCATTGGCATAAAACACGTGGTCGGAGATATGCGCAATGACATCAGGGCGCAGCAGGTAATTGAGGAACTGATAGGCTTCATCTTTGTTTTTCGCATCGGCAGGCATCGCGAATACGTCAAAGAACGCCATTGCACCTTCTTTAGGAATTGAGAAGGAGATATTGACGCCATTTTTCGCTTCTTTCGCACGGTTTGCCGCCTGCCATACGTCCCCTGCCCAGCCAATCGCGACGCAGGTATCACCGTTTGCCAGGTCGTTAATATATTGCGAGGAGTGGAAGTAGCGAATATTTGGACGCAGCTTCAACAGCAGATCGGTTGCTGGCCCGGTGTAATCATCCGCTTTGGTACTGTTTGGGTCTTTACCCAAATAGTTCAGCACCGTGGCAAATACCTCTTCTGGCGCATCGAGGAAAGAGACGCCGCAGCTTTTGAGTTTTTCCAGATTTTCCGGTTTGAGGATCAAATCCCAGCTGTTAACCGGCGCATCCGGCCCAAGCACCGCTTTGACTTTATCCACGTTATAGCCAATACCGGTCGTAGCCCACATGTACGGCATCGCGAACTTGTTGTCCGGATCGTGTTTACCCACCAGCTTCAGCAGTTCAGGATCAAGATTTTTCCAGCCCGGCAATTTGCTCTTATCCAGCGGCTGGAATACGCCCGCAGTCAGTTGACGCTCAAGGAAGCTGGCAGAAGGAACGACAAGGTCAAAGCCGGTACTGCCAGCCATGAGCTTACCTTCCAGTACTTCATTGGAATCAAATACATCATAGATAACTTTAATTCCGGTCTCTTTTTCAAAATTAGCCACCGTATCCGGGGCAATATAATCAGACCAGTTATAAATATGCAGCGTTTTTTGTTCAGCAGCGAGCGTGCCGGCAGAGATGGCCATCAGAGCACCCGCAACCAGGCCTGATAACCATTTTTTATTTAAGGCGGTCATAATCTCTTTCCTTCTGAAAGTTCGTTAACAAACGAACAAAAATGTCACACTCTAATGATATGCAAGAAACGTGCATATTCTTTCATGCAGCACCGATGAAAAGAGAGACCTCTCCTCATGCCGCTGTTGCTCGCTGGCATCCGCCTATGCATTCAACACACATTGTGGCCACAGGTCAGGTCACAAGGGACTGTTTAAATGATGACGTTGGTAAGCTTCGCAAGAATAACTTTAGCCAGGAATTGTGGATATAGCCCAGATTAAAAAACGTCTTTTATCAATTTTTTATGCAGGAATTGTCTATGACATAAAGCGGAAGGCGCTGAATCGAGGTGAATAATTCTTTAATGAAAGGTTAAATGCAGAATAAAAACAGGCAATACGCAACCGCTCTGGCAGCGGCTGCGCAATATATGTCCAGATTCAGGAAGAATTAATGGAGGAAATGAATTTCAGCGGTGCTGTTTTGCGCATCTTCTTCAGCATTAAATAACAGCTGATGCGCTCCGGCTTCGAGGATCACCATCGATATTTGCTCTTCGCTCTGGCGAACAAAACATTCAAACTGCTCAAACGTTACGCCCGGCGTAACGGATAAAGACTGGCAAACCACCAGCTTTGGCAGATTATCATCCTGCATATCCAGAAAAGCTTTCACCGTCAGTGAACTGGCATTGATCGCAGACAGATCGGCTGCCAGTGGCAGCAGTGCAGAAGGTCTGACTTCCGCCATCGCAGAAAACAGAATGACGTTATCGACCAAATCAACTTTTGCATCAAAGATGCCGTCAAAATTCTGCATGTGTGGCAAGTGCAGCGCCTGACAGGTATCGCATTCAAAAAAACTCATGCCCAGGTCGTCGAGCCATTGACGCAACGTATCCAGAGTGGGAACGACCAGTGATGTCATAATAATGTGCGACCTCTATTGATGAAAAAAATACCGGCACAGCTTACGCAAAAAGAGCGTGTCATACCACGATCGCAATCGATATTGCGCTTAGCCGCCGATTTTAAGACAAAATTCAGGAGTAGCATGGCGCTCGATCCACTGGATCATTTTCGCGGCAATGTCTAACCCGGTAGTTTTCTCCACGCCTTCCAGCCCCGGAGACGCGTTGACCTCCATGACCAGTGGCCCTCGATCAGCGCGCAGAATATCAACGCCTGCAACGTCCAGGCCCATAGTCCGGGCGGCTTTGAGCGCAATTTCTCTTTCGCGCGGCGTGATACTCGCAATAGTCGCCACACCACCGCGATGGAGATTAGAACGAAAATCGCCCTCTTTAGCCCGTCGTTCAATGGCGGCCACTACTTCATCGCCCACCACGAAACAGCGAATATCGCGCCCCTTCGCTTCTTTGATATATTCCTGAACCAGGATATGGGCATTCACCCCACGAAACGCATCTACCACGCTTTCTGCAGCCTGCCGCGTTTCCGCCAGCACCACGCCAATACCCTGGGTGCCTTCAACCAGTTTCACCACCAACGGCGCACCGCCAACCATGTCAATCATGTCGCTGGTATCGTCCGGAGAGTGAGCAATTCCGGTGATGGGTAAATCAATTCCCTGACGCGCCAGCAGCTGTAGAGAACGCAGCTTATCGCGCGCTCGCGTAATCGCTACCGATTCATTCAACGGATAGCTACCCAGCATCTCAAACTGGCGCAGCGCCGCCGTCCCATAAAAGGTAATCGCGGAACCAATCCGCGGGATCACCGCATCGAAATGAGGAAGCTGACGGCCCTTGTAATGAATAGAGGATGCCGCTGGGCTGATGTTCATATAGCAAGAAAGGGGATCGATAACTTCAACCAGGTGACCGCGCTGCATCGCCGCTTCACGCAGGCGTTTACAAGAATAGAGCGTTCCGTCCCGGGACAAAATGGCAATTTTCACCCTGCACCTCTCTGAATGACCTGGTAAAAGCTGGCGTATCATACACTGGGTTAAAATCTTTAGCGCGTGGCCCATCCCTGTTTATGCAAATATTCCAGGATAAAGGGGCGACTTTCTTTAATGATGGTACGGCGAATATGATCGCTCCAGGTGTCGCGGCGGGTATTGCTGCCTCGGGTCAGATAGTACTGCGCGAGCTGCTCATCATATTGCGCCAACACATCGCTGTTGAGTGGCTGATATTGATTTTCGTGCACCACAAGCGACGCGGGCAGCCGCGGCTTGATATCCGGGTTATCCGCAGGCCAGCCGAGGCACAAACCAAAGAGCGGAAGAACATGTTGCGGAAGCTTCAGCAGTTCGGTGACCGGCTCAATATTGTTACGCAGGCCACCAATAAACACGCCGCCAAGTCCCAGCGACTCTGCCGCCGTCAACGCATTTTGCGCCATCATTGCGGTATCAACCACGCCCAGCAGCAGCTGTTCCGCCAGCCCAAGTTGCGCGTCAGGGCAAATCTGCAAATGACGATTAAAATCAGCGCAAAACACCCAGAACTCAGCGGCCTGTGCCACATGCTTTTGGCCGCCAGATAAGGTAGCCAGCGATTCGCGCAGAGATTTATCCGTTATGCGAATGATCGTCGTGCACTGTAGAAAACTGGAGCTTGACGTTCCCTGAGCGGCGGCAATAATCGCCTCACGCTGTGCATCCGAAATGGCATCATCAGTAAAATGGCGAATGGAACGGTGGCTGCGGAGTAAATCAATGGTTGGAGTCATCTCTTTTGTCTCTGTCTGAATCAGTTGAATCACCGGGTGTGCGAGACATCAGTTGCGGTGCCAGCAGTTGAGCAACACGCCACATCAACGCCACCGCAGCAGGGAGCATCAGCAGTACGCCCAGAAATATCATCACCACGCAGGCTAACGGGCTGTTAAGCGGTGCGGGCAAGGTGAGGTAATCGTTAAGCGATAGCAGTGCCAGCGATAACAAAACCATCCCAATTATTTCCAGCATCAATACGCATTTGGGTAATACACCAATTGTGCGCATACGCGGCCTCCCGGCGAAATGGCTTCCATTATAAAACGTTCCGGCTTGCCGTGTTTAACAGATATAGCTTGAGGATATCAAAGCAACAGGCTGAACCTGCTTTCCATCCGTCACAAATCGCGGCATCATAACCAGTATTGCCATCCGGCCTGATAAGTTCGAGGAGAAAGAGATGTTTGCCGTTATTTTTGGTCGCCCAGGGTGCCCGTATTGCGTGCGCGCAAAAGAATTAGCAGAAAAATTAAGCAGTGAGCATGACGATTTTAACTTCCGCTACATTGATATCCATGCTGAAGGAATTACCAAAGCAGATCTGGAAAAGACGGTAGGTAAGCCAGTTGAAACCGTTCCGCAGATTTTTGTCGATCAAAAACACATCGGCGGCTGCACGGATTTTGAAGCTTGGGCAAAAGAGAACATGAATCTGTTCGCCTGATAGCGGTTTCTACGCCCTCACCTTGAGGGCGTCATCAGTTCTTTTTCCGCCGTTGATGCTGATTGAATAAGCTACTGATAAATAAAAAACATAATGCGCCAAGAGCGCACCAAAACACCGCACTAAACAACCACGCCAGCTCTTGCCACAATGAACGCGTCGGCATAAAAACGAACCGCATCAGTAACAGGCAGCACGGCGCCGCCAACATTGCACCAAGCAGGGGTTTGAGCACTTCCCGACGATGGGAAAAAAAGCTTGCTGCAGCACCAGGTAAGATAAAAAACAACAATCCGACCTCAGGATGCCCTGCCGCTCTGAATGCCCCTTTCACGTTCAGCGTTAATGAAAGACACACCACAATAAAGAGCACAAAGCAGCAGACCGCACTCGCCCAACTTTGCTTATGTTTCAATCGTTCCTCCTGACACATTCTCTATCGAACACTCTTTTCGCCCGCAGGCGTCCAGTCAGATAAAGTAACTCGGCATTCCATGCCAAAAACACACCCACACGATTCTTATAGCCGTTGATACGTAATGAGATTAAACTAACCGCATATATTGTTATGCTGCATTATTCGGGGCTGTGTACGATGCTATCGCCCCTTAATTTCTGGCAAAAACATTAGCGTAAATTGCCATTTCTTTCAATAGCTTACTAGTAAACAAGAAGTTAGTCTCCGTGAATATAAACGTCGCAGATTTGTTAAATGGGAATTACATCCTGTTATTATTTGTGGTCCTGGCTCTGGGCCTGTGTCTGGGCAAATTACGTCTGGGTTCAGTCCAACTCGGTAATTCCATTGGCGTTTTAGTGGTCTCCCTATTATTAGGTCAGCAGCACTTTAGTATTAACACCGATGCATTAAATCTCGGCTTTATGCTGTTTATTTTTTGCGTCGGCGTCGAAGCCGGTCCCAACTTTTTTTCGATTTTTTTTCGCGATGGGAAAAATTATCTAATGCTTGCCCTGGTGATGGTCGGTAGCGCAATGCTGATCGCGCTGGGGCTGGGTAAGCTATTTGGCTGGGATATCGGCCTGACGGCGGGCATGCTGGCTGGCTCGATGACCTCAACGCCGGTACTGGTCGGCGCGGGTGATACCTTGCGCCATTCAGGAATGACAGGGACACAACTTTCAAGCGCTCTCGATAACCTGAGCCTGGGTTACGCCCTCACCTATTTGATTGGTCTGGTCAGCCTGATTGTTGGAGCGCGCTATTTGCCGAAACTGCAGCATCAGGACCTGCAAACCAGCGCCCAACAAATCGCGCGTGAACGAGGTCTGGATACCGACGCTAATCGTAAAGTGTACCTCCCGGTGATCCGCGCCTATCGCGTTGGCCCTGAGCTGGTGGCATGGGCCGATGGTAAAAATCTGCGCGAACTGGGTATTTATCGCCAGACCGGTTGTTACATTGAACGCATCCGTCGCAACGGCATTCTGGCCAACCCGGATGGCGACGCGGTATTGCAAATGGGCGATGAGATAGCCCTGGTGGGTTATCCGGACGCCCATGCTCGCCTCGATCCCAGCTTCCGTAACGGTAAAGAGGTGTTCGATCGCGATCTGCTCGATATGCGCATCGTCACTGAAGAAATTGTGGTAAAAAACCACAATGCCGTTGGTCGTCGCCTGGCCCAGTTGAAACTGACCGACCACGGTTGTTTCCTGAACCGCGTGATCCGCAGCCAGATTGAAATGCCTATCGATGACAACGTCGTGCTCAATAAAGGCGACGTGTTGCAGGTCAGCGGTGATGCTCGTCGCGTGAAAACCATTGCCGACCGTATCGGCTTCATTTCAATTCACAGTCAGGTGACCGATCTGCTTGCCTTCTGCGCCTTCTTTATCATCGGTCTGATGATCGGGATGATCACATTCCAGTTCAGTAATTTCAGCTTCGGCATCGGGAATGCGGCTGGACTGCTGTTCGCTGGGATCATGCTGGGCTTCCTGCGAGCCAACCACCCCACATTTGGCTATATCCCACAGGGTGCGCTGAATATGGTGAAAGAGTTTGGCCTGATGGTATTCATGGCAGGCGTCGGTTTAAGCGCAGGCAGTGGCATTGGTAATGGCCTGGGTGCCGTCGGTGGTCAAATGTTGATTGCCGGCCTGGTGGTCAGCCTGGTTCCAGTTGTCATCTGTTTCTTGTTTGGTGCTTACGTATTACGCATGAACCGCGCCCTGCTGTTTGGTGCCATGATGGGCGCACGTACCTGTGCTCCGGCAATGGAAATCATCAGCGACACCGCACGCAGCAACATCCCTGCGTTAGGTTATGCAGGGACCTACGCGATTGCCAACGTTCTGCTGACATTAGCGGGGACACTCATCGTCATCGTATGGCCTGGTCTTGGTTAGCACTGAAATTTTCCCTTAATTGAAAAATTTTTTGCAGGTAAGCAGAACTTTTCTTCAAGGCGTCAGTCATAACTATTGCCACTGCTTTTCTTTGATGTCCCCAATTTGTGGAGCCCATCAACCCCGCCGTTTTGGTTCAAGGTTGATGGGTTTTTTGTTGCCTGAAATTCTTATCCATTCCAATCAACCACTTAGATAACTTCTTCTACATGTGTGGCGACAAAGTGGCGACAGCGCTTTTGTTATGGTGGCACCAGACGTAAAAAACCCGCCAGCGGCGGCTCAGTATCAGTAAGCAAATTGTTCCTGCATACCCTTTGGATGAGGCGGTGCTGCGCTGATTTTTTGCGGCCGGCATACTGATCGCACAAAAGTCTCATGCGTCACGAAGGTATGCCCGCACTCAATGTTAGTGCACTGGTTGTAGCGTTCTTTGGTTTCGTTGGAAACCTGGAAGCTGCTTCGGGTATGTGCCGCCTGCCCGCACATAGGACAATTCATCATAATAATCAGCCCTCATTATTAACCAGTTCACAATAATGATACATCATTGTTCGCAATTTGGAACTAATCATTCCATTGCGAACTCATCTATTTTCACTTCAAGCTCTATGCTGGTCGTAAATCCATTATCCGGGCTGACAGAATGCGTCAGGGTGGTAATGGTCCATTCTGCATCATCGATCGGCTGCTTAAAGCCCGTCACCTTCACCGGCATTTCCGTATAGAGATCAGCCCGCCCCTCAGCGAGCTGCAGGGAAAATGAAGCAACCCCACGCTGCAGACGTTCCCACTGCATTTTTGCTGCGCGTTCTGCATTGCTCCGGTTGGCGTAGGTACGATTAAGAACCAGCACGTTTTCATCCGTTCCCACCAGATAATCTCCCTGTTTTGCTTCCGGCTCTTTGGGTGTGGTGGTTTTCTTTCGACGACGCTTAACACTGGTTGTCTCTTTTCTCCTGGGTTCACGCGTATGCAACCAGCTGGCAATAACACCGGTATAGGCACCACGATCAGCAAGGGTGAACCGATGACCGTCACCGGCTTTGCGCGTGATAGTGATAACCGGCAGCGGCTTGCCGCTTGCCGTTCTTCCCTGCCCCTGGCGGATAAACAGCAGGTTCCCGTCCTTAACGGAAGCAATCGCCCCATACTGTCTCGCCAGTTTCATCAGAAAACTTGCATCACTTTCATTGGTCTGGTCCAGATGATCCAGCGCCTTATCCGTCAGGTCATTACCCAGCGCCATTTTGAGGTTATGCCGGGCGGCGATTTCCTTTACCACCTCCCCCACCGTTGTCTGATGCCATGATTTTTCGCGCCGTGTATTGAGAGTTTCACGGAAATCTGCGCTACGCGCCCGGATGGTCAGCCGGTCAGGGGCACCGCTGTGTTCAATTTCATCCACAGTAAAAGCCCCTTTAGGGAAAAGCGGCAGGCCTTTCCAGCCCAGTGCCAGCTGAATCACTGCCCCACGTCGCGGCAGGGCGATCAGCCCGTCGGCGTCGTCCAGCTCCAGATCAAGCTGGTCCGCTTCAAAGCCCCGGTTATCCGTCAGCGTCAGACTCATCAGGCGGGTATCCAGCACGGTCGTCACGTCCTTACCTTCAATGACGATACTGAAAGCCGGGCTTTTGCTGTTCAGATTCAGAAGATCAGAATTAACGTTCACTGCAGCAATCCTCCTACCGTGTTCTTAATCCCCCCAATCGCAGAGGCAGCAGAGTCCTGCAGGTTGCTGAGCTGGTCACTCAGGCTCCCGAACATGTCAGACAGCGATTCATCAACCCGTTTGAGGGTGATCGTAAACTCAATGCGCCTGGGCATGCCGCTTGCAAAAAACTCCGTCTTTGTCTGGCTCAGACTTTCAATAACAAACATGCCGTAAATGGTTCCGCTGCCTTCAATCAAAGGCCACGCTTTGCCCTGCTCTGCCATCAACTCCAGCGCCAGCAATGACAGCCTGCCTCCGGTCACTTCCGGCAGCAGAACCCCGGACAGTGTCAGTGAATCATTATCCGGGCCAAGAAACTGCGTTGACGGGCGGCGGTTCACCCGGCTGTTGGCGGCATGTCGCCAGCTGCGCTGATACTGCAACTCCTGATAAGGGACAGTGCGCAACATAAATACATATAAACCCAGCACCATCATCATGATTCATACCCCCCCTGATCGCTGAAATTGCTGCGTGCTTTTGCCCTGGCCCTGCGTTCCCGCTCGTCAAGCTGGCGTGCCACTTCACGGGCAATATCCTGCGCACTCTGTCCCGGCTGCGCGACGATATGAATGGGCGCATTTATCTCATAACGAATAACTGACGGCGGGCTGTCAGCCTTCACTGGCTGCGTCTGGTATGCCCTCGCAGGCAGACTGAACGGATGAAGCGGGGCCGCTTCTGCAGGTGTCGCAGCTACCCCCATCACGCCAGCAACGACAGAGGCAAGCGCAGCAGTACGCCGCCTGCTGGTGACATTTGCCGGTCCGTTCACAATTTCAGGGCCATTTTCTCCAACAATGCCAAACTGCCCGCGTGGAATGATCCCGCCCGTGTCGTACATCCCTGCGTAAGCCGGAAACCCGCCTGGCGGCAGCACCACTTTGCCGTCACTGTTCACCGTGGCGGATTGCTGCTGCGTGACCTGCGCAGGCAGTTTCGCCTTTGCCGCCTCCTTACTGACAATACCGAGCTTTTCCAGCAGCCATGACACACCGGATTTAAGAGACTCCAGCGGGTGCATCACCCTATTCAGACCTTCCGCCAGCGCCTCACCAAACCGGCGCCCCATTGCAGCTGCGCTGTTCAGTTCTTCGGAAGTGGATTTAACCGGGGTCAGCAAATCACTGAACCAGCCCCACAAGGCCTGCACCCTGTCACCAATCCACTGAAACACGGGTCTGAGCGGCTCAAAGGCGGCGCTGATGGGCGCTGCAGCGGCTTTGAACCCTTCCACCACGCCCCCCAGAAATGCACTGATGGGCTGCCAGTATTTCCACACAACCAGCGCCACACCAGCCAGCGCAGCCACAACCAGCCCTATCGGACTGAGCAGCGCACCCAGCAGGCCGGAAATACCAAACAGCGCGCCGCGAAGTAATGCCAGCGGACCAGAAACAAGAAAACGCAATACGCCACCGGTAGCTGTCAGCCCACCCCGCAACGCCGCCAGCGGGTTCATCACCATACCGATAATATTACGAATGCCTGACATACCGGCACGGAACACGGCAAGCGGCGCACCTGCCACCGTTTTCAGTGCATTACCCGCTATTCCGGCTGAGCGATGCAGGGAATTAAGCGTGGCACTCAGCAACCCGACACTGCCACCGGGTGACGCCATACCCCGACGCAACAGGGAAAGTGGCGCACCTGCCAGCCATGACAGGGCACCGCCAGTACGTGTTACCGCTGCAGCAACGGAAGGTAATGTTTTTACACCCAGCACAGACAGGCCAAACCGAATCACCGCAATCGGCCCCAGCACAGCAGCCACTGCCACGGCAAGTGTACCCAGCCCGACAGTGACAGCCGCCGTAGCCGCCGCCACTTTCATCAGCGTGCCAGCCAGCACGGGATTCTGCTCCACCCAGCGACGCAGCGCCCCGGTCACGCCCTTAACCATGCCCATAATATCCATCAGCGGCTGGCGCAACGTTTCCCCCAGACTGCTGAAAGCGTTCTGCGCGCCAGTCTTAACCAGCAACCACTGCGCAGACAATGAATCCTTGTTAATGTCGGATTCTTTCTGCATCGAGCCATTAGCACCACTGCCTGATGTGAGTTTCAGCTGACGCTGCAGCTCCGGCAGGTTGTTAGCCAGCTTTGCCGCATCATCGCCAAACTCTTTACCAAAAATCATTGTCATGGCTGACAGGCGTTTATCCTGCGGCAGATTGTTGACCTTCTCCAGAACCCGCTGAATGGTGCCCATGGCATCGGTAGTCATCTGCTTTTCAATCTCCGCAGGATTGAGTTTCAGCAGGTTCATACCTTCAAAGAAGCGCTTACTTTGCATGGTGGCAATGGACAGTTCACGCACCATGGCATTAGAGGCGCTTGCGGCAATTTCCGGGGCAGCCCCAAGAGAAAGGAATGTTGAACCCAGCGCAGCAGCCTTTCGGAAGTCAAGGCGGTCAGCCACGCCCCCCATACGCTGCAGGACGTTGATAATGTCCCCACCCTTTGACATGGCGTTATCGTCCAGGTAGTTCAGCGCATCGCCCAGTTGTTCAATATTGCGCGTCGGAACTTTATAGAGCTGCGCGATTTTCCCCAATCCTTCCGCCAGCTCATCGGCGGGCAGCTCAAAGGCCGTTGCAGCTTTTACCGCCGTGGATGCAAAGGCCAGCAGGTCACGTTTCTGGTCCTCAAAGGGATCGTCCTGGTCAGTCACGCCCATGCGCGCGCCGCCTTCAACCAGCGCGGCATAGTCTATAGCGCCATTCTCCATCGGCAGCTGCTCACTGGCAGCCTTAATGGCATCCTGCATGTCATAAAACTGTTTTGTACGGTTGCCGTTATCGTCCCGCAGCCCGTTTACCTGCTTTGCCACGCCTTTCATGGCATCTTCCATGCTGGCGTAGCTTTTCACTGCAGCCATAACCGGCGCACCCATTGCCAGCCCGGCAGCTGTGGTGGTGGCTCCGGCTCCGGCTATGCGATCCCGAACCTCAAGACGGCGCGAATACTGATCACGAACCGCATTCATTCTCGCCTGCTGTTCACCCAGGCGTTTCAGGGATTTTTGCTGTCGCTCCAGTGCCAGTCTGGTTTCATCGGCGTTCTGCCGTAGCTCACGCTGTGCGCTGCTCAGTTTCTTTGTATCAAGCCCTGCCTCATTCAGCGCAAGGCGCTGACGCTGCACTGACTGACGCAGCCCGTTATATTTTCCCTGTAAATCGGTGACGCGATTTTTAGCCTGCTCAAGCAGTCTGGCCTGTGCTGCCGTCGGGCGGTTGGTCGCAGTAAACTGCGTGGCGAGTTTTGCCGCTTCTTCGCGGGCAGCTTTAAGGCTGTTACCTGTGACTGCCAGCTGCGCGCTGGCCTTACGGAAGCCATCAATTCTGCCCGCCTGAGAATCTAACTCTTTCAGCCGGGCGAGGCTTTGCTGAATAGCGGCAGCCAGCTCTTTTGAGCTGGCCTGCGCGGATCGAAATGGGCGGGTGAGCTTGTCAACCGCATTCAGAATCACCTGCAGACGCAGGTTATTGTCACTCATCGCTGGCCCCGCTTCTCTGAATCGCTTTGTGCCGCCACTCCAGCACCTCTGTCAGCGGCATAACGTCAGTGATGGACGGCGACCAGTGAAAGATGGTGGCGATATCCGCCACCAGGTCATCAATCGTCAGGCTGTCGGTAAACCGGCAAGCACCGACTTCTTCAACAAAAAAGTCACCACCTCGACCGACAGCGCGGTGAGATCGGCGGGGTCCAGTTCAGCCATTTCCTGTGCGGTCAGCGTCGGGGTGGAAATACGCGGGATCACTGTCATCATGGCCCCCACGTCCATATCCATAATGGCCTGCAGGCGGGTGCCGCGCAGCGCACCGGACTGCGGCTTACGCAGCACAATTTCGGTGATTTGGGTTTTACCGCGCATGATTGGCGTATCCAGTTGTACGGTTTTTTCAGTCAGCTTGTGGCTCATGTTCGTTTCCTGTTAATCAGATACTGGCGCGGATCACCGCGCCGTTAAGTTAAATCAGAGGCCAAGGGCGTTACGGTGTGCTTCCATCAGGTCCACGCCGTCAACGATTTCAATCATGTTGACCAGATCAACCTCATAGAGCACTTCGCCGTTAATGGTCAGCTTCGCGTAGCTGTTGGTGCTGCTGACTTTGGTGGTGCTGCTCTCGCCGGTTTTCCACTCGCCGGAATCCACTTCTTTATGACGCCCGCGCACAACCAGCTCAATGGCCTGAACTTCGCCGGTATCGTCACGCTGAACAGAGCCGGTGAAACGCAGCTGGATGCCATCAACGGTTGCCTTGCCCATCTGCTTGAATAACAACAGTTCGGTGCCGCCGATTGAAAATTCCGTGTCCAGTGCGCCGTCATCCAGCCCCATATCCACATCCACCGCGCCCGGCATACCGCCGCCGCGATACTTCTCAAACTTGCGGGTGAATTTCGGCAGAGTCAGGGACTCAACGATCCCCTGCCAGTTGTTCCCGTCGTTGAACAGGTTCAGGTGTTTTAACTTGCGTGGTAATGCCATGTATCCCCCTTATGCACTGACACGGCTGGCAAAATCGACCAGGTAGCGATCGGTGATGCGCTGACGCAGCATCAGATTTTCAAGCGGCGGCACAGGCGTGTAGTCGTAGTCGATGGTGAGCTTCCCGGCTTTCAGAGAGTCTTTATCGTTCACTGACTCATCCAGCCAGCAGTCAGCCCCGATGAGGTATCCCTGATTTACCAGGCTGCGTAATTTGGCGCGAATACCTTCGATAATGTCGCGGGCCAGTGACGGATTCAGTGGCTTATCCACCGCCCACATATGCCCCTCTGCAATCGTGTCAGCCAGCACCTGCGCCGTGCGGGTGTAGTTCTCAAACGCAAACAATGGATCGTCACTGAGGCAGCGGGAACCCCAGAAGCGGAAGCCGTCTTTGCAGATCAACGTGGTGACGTCATTCTGGCTCAGCAGTCCCGCGTCCGTTGCCGGGTCCTGCAGATCCCAGAACACATCAGCGGAAAGACCGGTGACGCCATTCACACCCACGTTGGACAGGGTTTTGTGCCATCCGGTCTGTTCGTCGATTTTGGCACGCAGACCGAGCGCACGTGCGGAGGCGTAAGCCGTCGCATCGGCTTTAAGAACGGTGTCAAAGTTGATGAAATCAGGCCAGATCAGCATCCCTTCTCGCTGGCTGAAATTGTCCCGGTAAGCAATTGCTTCCTCCACCGTCTTGCAGCCATAGGCAGACAGGTAGGCAAACCCGCGCAGGCTCTGCGCAATACTCATCAGCTCAGTGGCTACCGCCTGCGTGTCATGCCCCGGCACACCGAGAATGCGCGGCTTAACTTTCAGCTGCGACTGCGCAGAAAGCAGCGCTTTCATCCCCGTTTTTTTACCGTCGGACGTGACGCCACCAATAATATTGGAGGTAGTTTCCGCTTCGGTTTCGCCCTGCGCCACGCGCACAACAACCGTCACGGGCTTTGACTGGTCGGCAATCGCATCCAGCGAACGGGCCAGCGTGCCGGACTCGCCTGCTTTACCGCTGGCCTCCAGCACATCCGTCAGCAGAACCGGCTTATTGAGAGGGAATACGGACGCATCAGCATCATCGCCGGTGCAGACCATGCCCACGATAGCGGTGCTCACCGTGGTGATAGATCGGGTGCCCTCGTTGACTTCAACAACGCGCACCCCGTGGTGGTAATCCTGAGCCATAGCGGCGAACCTCCTGATTGGAATAGGCTTCACCCTATGTTGTATTGATTACGTCACGCAGACAGCTGCGCGGCGTTGTCCTGTTAATCACACAATGTCGCAGGATATTTGCGGTATAACGTCGAGATCCCCACATCAAAAATTAAAGCAACCCGCTGCCGTGTTTCACCTGCAGCAAGTAACCTGCCAGCCTGTGCCCATTGCTCTGGCGTCAGTTTTGGTCTTCGCCCTCCAATCCTGCCTTTAGCTCTTGCCGCTTCCAGTCCCGCACGGGTTCGTTCCACTATCAGCTCGCGTTCCATCTCCGCCAGTGCCCCCATAACGTGAAAGAAAAACCGCCCCATTGGCGTACTGGTGTCTATGCTGTCAGTCAGACTACGGAAATTAACTCCGCGCTGCCGGAGTTCTTCTATCAGGGTAACAAGGTGTCGCATGCTTCTTCCCAGCCTGTCGAGCTTCCATACAACCAGCGTGTCTCCCTCTGACAACGTCCTGAGCAATCTTTTTAGCCCTGGCCTGTCTGCTGTTTTTCCGCTCATTTTGTCTTCAAAAATTAGCTCACATCCTGAGCGTTCCAGTGCATCACGCTGCAGCGCTGTGTTTTGCTCACTTGTTGATACGCGCACATAGCCGACTAACATTTGTTTTCCCTTATGCAAAAGCCCAAATAATGCCAGCCAGACGGGAAAACAGCATTTTCTTAAACGTTCAATTGGGAGAAGCGGCGAAACGGGATGTTGGCACAGGTGCAAGCCAAATCCCTGATATGAGTAGTTTTCAGTCTGGTGGTGGGTGGTTTAAGTTGCCGAGTGGATATGTTATTCAGGCTTTCGAGGCATCTTTTGATTTTAACGGGCTATATATCAATTTCCCTATACCATTTCCGAGTAGCGTTATTGCTATTGTGCCCGGCGTTTTAATGTCCACAACTGCATCACCATCACTACAATTTCCATCGATACAACGTGACGTAAATGACCTGACCCGATTTTTTGCTAAATACAATATGGGTGGAATGAATTCTTCATATTTTATTGCCATAGGAAAATAACCATGTATTTATTTTCGCCAAGCACGTTGGGTTTTTACCCCATCGAGATGAAAGAAGAATACCTTACCAATGGTTCATTACCATCTGATGTTATAGAGGTTTCTGATAGCGTCAGAAATGAATATAACTTTGCACCGCCTGAAGGCAAACAGCTAAATTCCAGCCAAAATATGCCAGTCTGGATTGATATTCCACCGGCGACACGTGAAGAGTTGATTGCTGCTGCCGAACAAGAACGCCAGAAACTACTGGTCCATGCTGACGCTGTTATGCTGGACTGGCGAACAGAACTGATGCTCGGTGAAATCAGCGACGCCAACAGAGCTAAGTTGTCGGCGTGGCTGGCCTATAAAAATGGAGTTAAGTCGGCTGATGTGACAACCGCTCCTGAGCATGTTAACTGGCCTGTTCCCCCGAAGGCGTAGGCCATTCGATATCCGGAGCACTGGAGGTGTCTACCGCTTCCAGTGCATCCAGATAATCCAGCCACAGATTGTATTGAGTTAACCCTTCTCCTTTCAGCCTGCCAATCGCTGCCTTACCGGGCCACTGCTTAACGTTCATGTAATCATTGGCTAAATCTATTCTTTTTTGCTTCTCCATATCAGCAGCGGAAATTAATTCTTCTCGTGTAGGCGGAGGAATATCACCCCATGATGGCATATTATTTAAAGTTATAAGTTGCTTACCTGTAGGTGGAGTGCCGGAAAACTCATAATAAGTGCTGTCACTAACGTTAATGGCATCATGCGGCCAACAATTATTATCGACATAATCAGCACGCCATTCGATGGCATAAAAACGGGACTCTGATGGGCTGAATACAAAACGATTCATATTAATATCCTATAGCTAAAAACATGGCTTCTGAGGTGTTTGTATTTACAGCAATATTCATCATGACCTGAGCGGTGAAACCTGTATTGCTTACCCACTCGCATGAGTTGGCTATCTGAACCCATGTTAATTTGGTAGAAAAAACACCCCAGCAATTAACGGGGAACGGGACAGGGAAAGTCACTGGCACTGTATTTACTACGCCGACAGTAGTCTGATTTGCGAGCGTTCTGCGAAACACCTGAATCTTAAGTCCATCAGGGCCTGTAAATAACAAGTTATCGGTGTACTGACCGCTTGCCCTTAAACCAAGGTATTCGAGAAGCCCCGAAATGCTTTTCCCGCTGAGATTCGTCAGCGTGGCATCAAGTGGCTGTTTTCCCGCCAGCGCGTTCATCATTGTTGTCGCAAAGTTAGGATCATTCCCCAGTGCCGCCGCCAGTTCATTCAGTGTGTCCAGCGCCTCCGGCGATGAACCAACCAGCCCCGCAACGGCAGATTTCACAAACGCGGTAGTAGCAATCTGCGTATTATTCGTTGACTGAACAGCTGTGGGAGCCGTTGGCGTTCCGGTCAGGGTCGGACTTGCCAGCGGTGCTTTCAGTGCCAGCGCATTATTAATGGTGGTACTGAAATTCGGGTCATTATTGATAGCTGCTGCAATTTCTTTCAGCGTATCCAGCGTTGCCGGTGCGCCACCAATCAGGGCAAGAATAGCAGCCTGCACAAAGGCCGTGTTTGCAAGCTGCATGGAATTATTGCCTGCCGCCGCCGTCGGCGCTTTTGGCGTGCCGGTGAGTGTCGGACTGTCTTTTGGTGCATACTGCGAATGAGGATCAACAGCAGCAAGATGCTTTGCCATCAGGTCATCCACGTACACCTTAAGCTCCAGCGCCTTATCATCAACATATTTGCGGGTTGCCAGAACCACAGCAGGGTCAATTTTCAGGGTGATGTTATCGGTGCTGCTGGTAATCAGAACCATACGCACGGTCTGCGTGCGTCCGCTCCCCTCCGCCAGCTTCGGCTTGTAGCTCTCCGGGCAGTTTCCCACAGCAATCAGTGCACCGGTTTCATCAAACAGGCCGACTTCACGAATCCACCACCCGCCCTCATTTTCCGGGATCACCTGCTCAGCAATAATCTGGTTGCTGTTCTGCGGGTCGATATACAGCATATTCAGCGCCGCGCGGCGCTCCTCAGCCACTAATGCGGTCTGTTGCGCGTTGGGTGTGGGCAGCACACCGCCACCGCTACCCACTGCCATATGGGTAATTTTCAACGGGACACCGAGCGCGGCGGCGCTTGCCAGTTTCGCCGCGCCGATATCCGTCAGCAGGGTGTAAAATTTTGCGCTCATGGGTTCACTCTCATCGTGTCAATAACATGGACCGCTCCGCCCTCATAGGCGTTACCGCCGGAAATAATGGTTTCGTTGATGTACGGGTAGATCGTGATTTCTTCGCCGGTGTAGGTGGCTGCGCCCACAAAATACGGGCCGCCTGTCTGCAGGTTGATGGACATGCCAACCAGATGACGGCTGCACGGTTTGGCGTCACCGATCAGGCGCTCCAGCTCCAGATAGGTTTCTTCTGTTATGCCCTGGTCCTGCACGCCAATATCCAGACGGAACGTCCCCGGCGTTTCGCCGGTCTGCCACCACTCAATGATACGGATTAGGAAGCCAAACGGCTCCACCACACGCCGCACGGCGCTGGTTGTCCCCTTGTGCTGATGGATATAAAAAGCGTCCTGCACAACGCGGCGCTTGACGCTTTCTGTCCAGCTCTCATCCCAGCGGTCAACAGAAAACGCCCAGGCCAGATAAGGCAGGAATCTGAACGGGCAGGTTGCCGGGTTCCACAAATCACGCAGCGATACCTGCAGATCGGAAATCCCACTGCAGGTCTGCGCCAGTCGACGCTCAAGCGGCGACGAACCCGGCGGCAGCAGACTATTCATCCGTGCCCCCGTTGGTAACGCTCCATTCGGTACAGGATGCTGCCTGCGTCTTATCCAGCACCACATCATCCAGCGGGGACGCCAGCTCCACACGCTGGACGCCCTCCACGTGCAACGCGGCATAAATGGCGCTGCGGCGGATATCACGTCCCAGCCGCGTCTGACTGGCGATGTATTTCTGCAGACTGGCTTTTGCTTCTGCCATCACCGGCTCAGCCTCCGGCCCCGGATACAGGAAGATCGTTGCGTCCACGCTGTACGGAATAATTTCAGCGCTGCGCACCGTCAGGCGGTCTGCCACCGGGCGAACCTTTTCACTGTTAAGCGCCTGTTCAACCACTGCCAGCAGGTCAGCCCCTGCCGTACCATCACCCTCACGGCTCAGTACGGTAAGCACCACCTCAGCCGGTGCAGGACTGGTTGCGCTGGCATCAGCCACGCGCCCGTCGGCACTTCTGGCGTGGAACTCATAGGCTCCCGTCGGTCCTGCAACGGACAACCCCTCAAATGCTGCAGGAATGCGCTGGCGTAATGCTTCATCACTTTCCATCACTGCGGCGAGCGGCGGCACCGCGTCATTATCGGCAGGGACTACCGTCAGGCGCTTCACGTTGCAGTTACCTGCCAGTTGTTCAAGGTCATTTCCCATGGAATAGGCCACCATGACCGCCTGCGCAGCCTCATTAATACGCTGGCGCAGCAGGATTTCTCGGTAAGTATTTTCCTGCAGCAGTTTGGTGACGGGTTCTGACTCCAGCGCTAACGTGCGCATAACGGCTTCCTGTTCATCAGCCGGATGGAGAGCCACAAAGGCGGCCTTGCGTTCTGCCAGCAATGCCTCAAAGTCCGGCACGTCCACAATCTGCGGCGGCGGTAGCCGGGAAAGGTCAATGACTGCCATTGTCTGCTCCTGTTGATACGGAAAGGGAAACCGGTGCGCCGTTATTGCCGTGTCCGGTAAGTTCAACCGCCATAGAGCCGTCAAAATTACCGTTGATAGTGATGGAGTCCAGCGTAATGCGCGGTTCCCAGCGGTTCAGCGCCACATAGACCGCAGACATAATCTGCAGGCGCAGCGCCGGGTTCTGCGGCTGGTCAATCAGGGCAGACAGCAGGGAGCCATATTCCCGGCGGGCAAGACGGCTGCCCTGCGGCGTCAGCAGAATATCCCGCACCGACTGGCGCAGATGGTCTGTATCTGCAATGGCCTGCCCGTCGTTCCTGCTCATACCGATATACAACGTCATACCGGTCCCCCCGTGTTGTCGCCGCCTTTCAGAACACCAGTATGCTCATGGCCATCAACTACGATCCCGTTAGAACTCATTGCGCCGCCGCCCTGGCTGACGCTGCCATTGATCACCACCTCGCTGTTAATACGCGTTCCGTCAGCCTCCACCACAAACTCACTGGTTTTGAGGGTGATATTGTCCGCCGCTTCGATCACCATGGATTTGATGCCCCTGACATGCCATCGTCCGGTGGCGGGTTCATACTCAAACCATCCCCCGTCCGGGTACTCCGTCACGCAGCCGTCCACGGAATCCGACGGCGGCGGAAACTGATTGGAGTAGATGGCAGGCAGCACAAATGCGGTTTCCAGATTGCCGCCCATACTCAGCACCACCACCTGCTCATCCGGCGACGGACACCACCATGTACGGGTACCACCGGCGCGCAGCGTCAGCCAGTTAATCCAGTTGGTTTCAAGCTCACCCACTTTCACCCGGCACAGCCATTTCTTCCGATCCACTTCGGTCACAGTTCCGGTGCGGATCAGATTGGTGATAAGGCGCATGATTTCGGTAAGTTGTGCATTCATGAAAATATATATACACACTATGCATCGGTGACTCGATAGCTAATGCCTGTGTCATGAATGGTACAATATGATGAGAGGATGGTTCGGAAGTGCACACAGCATTTCTGCTATGTGCCTTTATAATTAGTTAAATTTTACAGCTTTATTACTAAGGAAAAACTGTTCAACTAAACAAATCCACTCTGGCCTTTTATATTCAGCATCACGACAAAGAGATTCATATTGTTTTGAAAACTTGAACTTAACCCCTTCCGAATCAAAAAACAAATCCAACTCCTTTTTATTTCTTGGACTTAAGTCCATGGCATAAAATGAGGATGTAGACTCATCAACAACATCTTCTTCATTCGGAATTAAAGATATAATAGATTGATACTCGTTTGAAAAAATCTTTAATGTTTCAATAAACGCTTTGGGATTAAGGCAATCTTCAATTTCTGTTGCAGGCGAAACAGGATTTGAGGATATGTCAACCAACCTAGTCTGATTACCATCATTTACAATTCTCTTAACCACAATATGCTGCATACTTGGAGTGTCATAGGTTACCAACTCTGCATCAGTATCGGTCAACAAGAAAATTTTACCTTTCATATCCTTTTTAAATTCTTCATATGAAGCTTCCAAATGTTTGAATATCTTCTTGACTTCGCTAGCTCCACCGACAGGAACTATTCTCAATCTATTATTGACAATAAGATCATTCAGATACATAGAAAGATAAACTTTCTCCGTAGAACCTTCGCATATCAACCAATTATAATTATTATCAGCTAAACAACTTGATATTATCGACTGAATAAGGTCATTAACACTTTTTATCTTTATATCAAAAGGCATACCAGGGGATGACGTTCGAATCTTCCTCCTAACTTCTTCTCTATACCCCGCCAAATCATAAAGCTCAAAATGATGATCGCCCTCATTTTTTATTATGGTCGTAGTGCAACCACTTTCTACTGTAGGTAAATAACCATACCAGTGCGATGTAAAAATAAGTTGCTCACAGATATTGCTAATGGAATATAGTTTCTCAAATTGCTCAAAGCATGCAGACATATGTAAAGAACATTCAGGCTCATCAATTCCGATGATAAGATTATCACCATTCTCTCTATGATTTGTTAAAAAGCCATAGGCCAAATCCATTATTGCCCTTTGTTTTTCACCAGAACTAAGTGAATTAATTTCAATCCATTCACCATTTTGTTTTTTATTAAGCTTACGAACATTAAAAAATGCTTCAGTTATTAGATTGTATATATCCTTTCTTTTTAATCTAGATTGTCTTTCTCCAGATGTTCGATAGCTATATTCCTCAAGCTCATCCTCAACATCTTTTAGAAAACTAGTCAAACCTAAATTTATCTGATGGATAGTTTTATTAGAAATCCGTTCCTTTATTACTTGCTCTAATGATTCCCCCATTAACTTTTGTATTTCACTTGCTTCTAATTTCGTAAAAGACTCCGAGTCGATATCTTTTGGTATATAAATATATTCATATCTATAGCGAACATGGTACATTAAATGATAAAAATTATCCGAAATGACTTCGTAAGCTACTTTATTTTCAGTTTCAGGAAGTTCAAGTATCTTAGATAAGGATTTTCCATTTAAAACTGAAAGACTAAGAAGTCCATCCTTCTCCACACCAAGTGGAATAAGAAAATACTCATCAATATTTAAATTTCTTTGTAGTTTTTTTATATGTTCTGAAAATGTTGCAACTAAACTCCTTGTTGTAGGTGTTATTACTACATCAGGATTATCCGCATTATACTCAAGAACTAATTTAGTTAACATCACAGCTTTATCATGATGTTGCTTGTGAAGCTCATCACGTTTTATGAGATAAAGGGGAACTATGTGAGGCGAAGGTCTATAACTCCCTGCTTTTTTAAATGAAGTATTAATATTCCATGGTTTGTTATTAATAAATGAATCCAGAGCCTCAAGCACCGAACTTTTACCTATTCCGTTATTACCTACAATTCCGCAAAACTGACTACCACTCGACAGAGGAATATAGTGAGTTCCACTGTAGGTTTTATAGTACCTTAAAAAAATACCGACAATCATTATGACCACCAAAAAAAACAAAATTTTCACAAAAATACAACACAAGCCTTTTTTTAAAAAGATATATTTCTTGTAATTGTGAGTTAGTGCCCAATTTGTTATTACAACAACATCATTTACATGCTACAACTATTTAATTAAAAATAATCTCCACAATAAATAATCAACAATGCTTTCTTTAATATCGCTATTAAATCCGAGTAAATGTCGAGCTGGGTAGTTAAATACCTTCCCCTCACGACTGACGCGATCACGCAGGCCGTAATGGTGAATTCGAGCAATCCGCTGTACCTTCCCTGTAAACTGCACGCTGGCTGAGTCCGCGCTGGCGGCAGTTTTCAGGTATTTCGCCGTTCGCAGCTTCGAAAACATCTGGCGTTTGATGCGTCCCTTCTTGTTGCGGGCAGTCACCCGACGCGGCTCATAGCCGCTGCCGTCAGGATTACGCTGCAGCCTGATGTTCTGCTGCTGCGTCCGGCGCAGCTGTTGCGCCAGTTGCCGCATCATACGGCTGCGAGCGGCAGGCTCCAGATTTGCCAGTAGCGCCGTCAGCCAGTCATCCACCCTCTGCAGTTCATCCACGTTTCACCGTCCACATTTCTTCGGATTCGTCCGGCTCCGGCACCGCTTCAACGCTTGATACGCTGCCGTTAGTGCTGACCAGCACGCGCTCCGTCAGTTGCAGGTTCAGACTGATATCGCATACATCATTGCGCAGAATATCCACTTCAAAGGTGAACAGTTTTTCGCGCAGCTCCGGATTGTTGATGGCGTCCGGCTGGTTTTTTCTGAGCCATAGCAACACGGGAGCTATCAGCAGATTCTGGTCGCCGCTGAAATCCTCGATCACCACGTTCAGGGTGTAGCGGTATTCCCATGACATAGAGCTGGCACCAGTTGCCACCAGTGAGCCGTTATCAACGAAAAGGTGCAGCTTATCCGGGTTATTGCGGACATACGTTACCGCTTTATTCAGGGCGCTGCGCAGGGACTGCGGTTTGTTCACTGTTTCGCTCCTGACACGCAACTATCGTGTCGACTTTGTCAGCACAAACCGCCCAGGCGGCCTCTGTTTCATCCAGCGCAGCATTCAGATCATCGTTACTGCGCGGCGCTGACCTTTCCAGGCGGCACTGCGTCACTCTGGGACAGCCATTCACGGTAAGCTGCACCTCCGGCAAGGGCCGGACGTTCGCGCAGCCTGATAATGTCAGCAGGCAAAGGAGCGTCAGCCCAGCGGCGTAAATCCTCGTTTTCACGTTTCAGTTCCTCGATCCGGCGCTGGCGGCTTCGCAGCAGTGCGGTAGTCTGTTCCGCTGCCGCATAAAGCCGCGTCTGCTCCCGGCTGTTGGTTTCAGTCAGAATGGACAGGCCGATCAACTGACTGTTCTTCTTCGCCAGCTCCTGCCCTTTCGTTTCCAGCTCACGTCCCTGCGTCTCGATGGTGTGACTGGCATTGTTAAGCCGCCACGACTGCCAGCCCAGCGCCGCAATAGCCAGCGCCAGCACGACCGCCAACAAGCGCGTCATGCCCCAGTTCCTTTTAAGCACCAGGCCAGTTCCCGCGTGCGGCGGTTCTCCAGACCTTTATTTTTCACACCGTTAACATAAATCCAGCGCGGTAGCTGGTTGCATGCCTGCCACCACTGCTGGCGATTGATATATGACACCATGGTTGACCTGCAGATCGCGCCGGTCCCCACATTGAAACCAATACTCACCAGCGCATCGTAGACATGCTGCGGGGGCTTAACCGTCAGGCAGGCATCCAGCCTTTTTTCAGTCAGTAGTACATTGTTTATTAACCCCTGCGCCGCCTGCCGTTCCGTGATAGTTTTCCCGGGCACCACCCCGGATGTATTTCCGATCCCGTCAGTCCAGACACCTGCGCTGCACTGATACGGCTGCAGACGACATCCCTCGTAATCGGCAATCAGTTTCAGCCCTTCAACGGAGGTTTTGAGCGACTGGAAACCTGGCAGCGTGGCGGCGATAGCCAGCACAACCCCGACAAGACAGCGCTTAACGATTGAAGGATTCATATTCCCCCCGTGAAATTTTGCCATCGCGCAGCAACCTGAAAGACTGGTGTTTGTAGTACCAGTTGATAGCCAGCATCAGCACACCAATCAGCACGCCGCCAACCGTTGATGCATCCTTGAGCGACAGATCGCCCAGCCATGCCAGCAGTACGGCGATGCAGTAAGTGATAAAGGCGCTGATTCGTTCAAGCGTCATAAATTCAGTCCCATAGCTGGACGGTCTGCGCCGTGGTTGACGCCGTAATGTCTGGCAGTTCCACCTGCAGCCCGTGCGGTAAAAATGGGCCGTACTCTGCCAGCCCGGGATTTGCCTTCAGAACCTGCTCAGTGACCCCCTGCGTGCGCCCGTAATGACGCCAGCAAAGCGCGTCCACCGTGTCATACTGATGCGCACGCACTTTCATCAGATAAGCTCCACCGTACAGTGCGGCGCATCCTGCACCCGGCTGATGGCCCAGCGGGCATCACGCCACAGATCACCGCAGGCCTCCGCCAGCTCCTCCCCTCGCTTCACGCCTGACGCCGTGGCGTCATAGTCCTGATAACGCTCATTGAGCACAGCGCGCGCCCAGCAAAAAACGGCGTTGTGGTAATGCCGGATACGCTCGCTTTTGCCGTCCAGCATTTCTGCGGGAACCTCAGCAAGTGTCCGCCAGCCCAGCATCTGCTGACGGTTGCGGAAGTCGAACAACTCAGCGTTAACCTCAGAAATTGCCGTCAGCACGACCTGCTTTAAACGCGGCTGCGTCACCGTGCCGTCAGTGCGCATCACACTGCGAAATTCCGACAGGTCCACATCAGGCCAGAACGGCGTATTTTTGATGACCTCCGCCTGTTCCGGTGCCTGTTCGGGCGCAACAAACTTCATGCGGCTTTCTCCTGAATAAGTGGGCGGTGGACGGAATTTTGATGTGGCAGTGCCTTTCGCCATCCCGTGCCGCCCGTGCGCGGGGCACGTTCGTTAGCGGCTGTCATTGCGCAATCTGCGCTCCAGCTGCTGCTTTTCTTTTTTCACACCGCAGCGGGGATCAAGCTGCAGCGCATGGGTAAGGTGATTCAGGGCAGACGTCGGGTTGCTTTCGCTCAGTACAGCGCCGATGGCTTTATGCAGGCGCGCCCGCGACTGGTCCGGCATATCCAGATCGGTGGTCAGGTCCAGCGTCTGCAGAAGCAGATCGGCATCAAAACCGGCAGCGGCAAGCAGAGCGCTTTGCGCCGCGTCTGCCATTTCTTCTGCCAGCACGGTCTGCACGTTACGGTTGCCCAGCGGCATCACCCAGCCATGGCGCAGCGCATGGCGCCCGATTTCCAGCGCACCGGCATAATCACCGGCGTCGATACGCCACAGCATCACGTACATCAGCACGTCATCCTGCTGCGCACCTCCGGCAGCCAGCACGCCCTCCGCCCAGGCGGAATATTTCGGCAGCAGTTCCACCTTGATTTCCGCCTTTTTCACCGTGGACTGGACGCCCTTGAGGCGGCGGCGGTCTTCTGCCAGCTGCAGCAGCATCAGGTCATAACCCGACGCATGGCGAACACTGCCGCCCTCACGGGCGGCCTGTTCAGCCTGAATGCGCAGGCGGTGCTGCCGTGCGGGACTCAGGCTCATGCGTTATTCCCCACTTTCCGGTGCGGCAGGCGCGCTGAAATCACCGATTTCGATGTTTTCTACCAGCGCCGCGCAGCGATAGTCCTCGACCACATACGCCTCGTTGACGGATTCAAAGTTTTCAATCCGGTCGCGTTTCGGGTTGTCGATAACTGAACGGCGGCGGGTGTCTTCCTGCCAGTAGATGGACAGGTTATCCAGACGGGTGATCAACAGGGCATTTGCCGGGAAGAAAGGCGCGCGCACAGCCTGCAGGCCGCCCATGCGTTTCTGGCTGATGATCAGATCAGCGGCGATTTTCTCGCTGTTTTCCTGCTCTTTGTTGACCAGCGGGAAATACTTGTCAGACAGCAGTTCACGTCCGCAGACAACAACCAGCTCGTCATCATCCTGATACTCGACATCGATCAGCTCGTTGACGGTATCCATCACCACCGCGTCAAGATTTACATACTTACCACCCGGACCTACTTTTACCGGTTCTGCAGTAGTGGTGCCGTCTTCTGCGGTTTTGCTGCCCATGACGTGATCCGGCGCGTCTTCGCGGATTTTCTGCAGCCAGCCTTTATTGACGTCCTGCAGCAGCGGGTTTTCAGCACGGTTGGAGGTTTTGGTGCGCTTCACGCCGTTAAAGCCGATCATGATGCGGTCCAGCGCCTGACGCTTGACGATGGCGTTGCGAATACGCACCTGGAAGTCCTGGAACTTGGCCCACAGGTCCAGTTTTGCGTAGGTCAGCACCGTATCAAAGTTGGTCTGTTCGCATTTGTATTCCACGTCTTCCATCAGTGTCGGATCGGTAGGCTCGCGCTCTTTGGTGGTGGTATCGGTGGTTCCGGCAATGGTGCTGCCAACGCCCAGCCCCAGCAACTGCCCTGACTGCTCAGTGACCGGCGTGATGTTAATCAGCGTCAGGAAAGCGGCGGACTGCTGGATCTGGTCTTCCAGCGTCTGCTGCACGGACGGCTCCACGGTGAATTTGCTGGACAGTTCTTCAACCTCCACACCGTTCAGGCGCGCCAGCTGCTGCAGGTAAGCGTTAAAGGCAAAGCGGGTTTTCTTTTTCATCGGGTTTTATGCTCCATCAGCAATTGGTCAGGGTGCCTGCCGGTGCGTCACCGCCCGGCGCGCGCTGGCGGTAATCCTTGCGGCTGTCTTCACGGCTCAGCTGCTGCTGTAACTCGGCAAAGGCGGCCTGCTGTTCCTGCAGGGAGGACTCCAGCGCAGAGAGGCGTTCACCGTTTTCAGCCAGGGATTTATCAATGCGCTCGCTCAGGTTCTGCTGCTCGGTGGCGACAAGTTCCACGGCTTTATGCACGTCTGAGAAACGCGCATCGTCGGTCTGCTCTTTTTTGGTGAACAGCGCGGTGACGCGGGCAAAGAGGGACGGCTTTTCGTCCTGGGCTTCTTCCAGTTCGATCAGCGTTTCAACCGCTTCCGAAAACAAGTTTTCAGGGTTCTGCTTACGGTTTGCCAGCGGGTTATGTGCGGCGCTGGCGCTGAAAGCCAGCATTTCGGTGCCAAGGCTCGCAGGATCGTCTGTCGCACCCAGCCCCACAAGATAGGCTTTACCGGTGTCGGCAAACTTCGTGCTGACCTCCATGGAGGTGAAAAGCTTCTGGCCTTTTTTCACCAGTTCCACCAGGGCGTCAGTGGGTTCGATATCGGCATAAAGTGCCATCTTGCCCGCCAGCGGGCCGTCCTGGATTTCTTCTGCAACCAGCCCCGTCACCCTGCCATAGCGGTTAAACGTGCTCTCCGGCAGATAAGACTTGATGTGCTCAAGGTTAATCAGCGCGGTATAGACCGTCGGGTTGTAGCTGGCAGCCATCTGTATCAGCCATTCACGCTGGATCTCGCGCCCGTCAGTGGTGGCACCTTCCACCCCGATGCGGAAACGCTTTGCTTTCACTGTCATGAGCCGTGCTCCGTTAGAAATAACTTACTGGAGCCTTATGTTTGCGGTGATGGGGGGAGTGAGACAACGCGCTGTATTTGTACGGTAAACCACACAAACCGCAGCCGGGGAAAGCCGCCATCCAAGGCCGTATGTTTGGGCCATGAACACGACACTGACCCCCGCAGACCTCGATCCCCGTCGGCAGGCCATGCTGCTGTACTTTCAGGGATACCGCGTAGCCCGCATTGCTGAAATGCTGGGCGAAAAAGTTGCAACCGTTCACAGCTGGAAAAAACGCGACAAGTGGGGTGACTATGGGCCGCTGGATCAGATGCAGCTCACCACCGCCGCACGTTACTGCCAGCTCATCATGAAGGAGCAGAAAGAAGGGAAAGACTTCAAGGAAATTGACCTGCTGGCGCGCCAGTCAGAGCGCCACGCCCGGATCGGCAAATTTAACGATGGCGGGAACGAAGCTGATTTAAACCCGAAAGTAGCCAACCGTAACAAAGGCCCGCGCAGGCAGCCGGAAAAAAACGTTTTCACCGACGAGCAGATTGAAAAGCTGGAAGAAGTCTTCCACGCCTCTATGTTCGACTATCAGCGTCACTGGTTTGAAGCCGGGAAAACAAACCGTATCCGCAATCTGCTCAAGTCGCGCCAGATTGGCGCCACGTTTTATTTTGCCCGTGAAGCATTGATTGACGCCCTGCTGACCGGACGCAACCAGATTTTCCTTTCTGCCAGTAAGGCTCAGGCGCACGTCTTTAAGCAGTACATCATCGACTTTGCCAAAGAAGTTGAGGTGGAGCTGAAAGGCGATCCCATGGTGTTGCCCAATGGTGCAGCCTTGTACTTTCTCGGCACCAACGCCCGAACGGCGCAGAGCTACCACGGCAACCTGTATCTGGATGAATATTTCTGGATACCGAAATTCCAGGAACTGCGCAAGGTTGCCTCCGGGATGGCCATTCACAAGAAATGGCGACAAACCTACTTTTCCACGCCGTCCAGCCTGACCCACAGCGCGTATCCGTTCTGGTCCGGTGCTCTGTTTAACCGGGGCCGTGCCAAAGCGGACAAAGTGGATATTGACCTGACCCACAGCAACCTTGCGCGCGGCCTGCTCTGCCCTGACGGGCAGTACCGCCAGATCGTCACCGTGGAGGATGCGGTGCGCGGCGGCTGTAACCTGTTCGACCTCGACCAGCTGCGCATGGAGTACAGCCCGGACGAATACCAGAACCTGCTTATGTGCGAATTTATTGACGATCTGGCGTCAGTATTCCCGCTCAGCGAGCTGCAGGCGTGCATGGTGGACAGCTGGGAAGTCTGGACCGATTTTCAGGCGCTGGCGCTGCGCCCGTTTGGCTGGCGGGAAGTCTGGATCGGTTACGACCCGGCGAAAGGTACGCAGAACGGCGACAGCGCAGGCTGCGTTGTTATGGCACCACCCACTGTACCGGGCGGGAAGTTCCGTATTCTGGAGCGTCATCAGTGGCGCGGGATGGACTTCCGCGCCCAGGCGGACGCTATCAAAAAACTAACTCAGCAGTACAACGTGACCTATATCGGCATCGACTCGACCGGCGTCGGGCACGGTGTTTATGAGAACGTAAAAGCCTTCTTTCCTGCCGTGCGGGAGTTTGTCTACAACCCCAACGTCAAAAACGCCCTGGTGCTCAAAGCGTACGACATTATCAGCCACCGCCGCCTGGAGTTTGACGCCGGACACACAGACATCGCGCAGTCCTTTATGGCTATCCGCCGCGCCACCACCGCCAGCGGCAACCGCCCCACCTATGAAGCAAGTCGCAGCGAAGAAGCCAGCCATGCAGATTTGGCCTGGGCAACGATGCACGCACTGTTTAACGAACCGCTGCAGGGCGAATCCGCCAATACCAGCAATATTGTGGAGATTTTTTGATGAGTGAAAACGACGCCATGACCAGCACCGCGCAAGTTCAGGAGGCCGAACAGCAGAAGAATACAACTCACGCCGAAGCGTTCAGCTTTGGCGATCCGATCCCGGTACTGGACCGCCGCGAACTGCTGGACTATGTGGAATGCGTACAGATGGACCGCTGGTATGAACCGCCAGTCAGTTTTGATGGGCTGGCCCGCACCTACCGTGCCGCCGTGCACCACAGCTCGCCGATTGCCGTCAAACGTAATATCCTGACCAGCACATTTATCCCACATCCGCTGCTGAGCCAGCAGGCGTTCAGCCGCTTTGTGCAGGACTATCTTGTGTTCGGTAACGCCTATCTGGAGAAACGCACCAACCGCCTTGGCGGTATTCTGTCGCTGGAGCCGTCGCTGGCGAAATATACCCGCCGTGGTCTAGATCTTGATACTTACTGGTTTGTGCAGTACGGCATGACCACGCAGCCCTACGAGTTCACCAAGGGCAGCATCTTTCACCTGATGGAGCCGGATTTGAACCAGGAGATTTACGGCCTGCCGGAATACCTGTCAGCCATCCCTTCTGCACTACTGAACGAGTCAGCCACGCTGTTCCGCCGCAAGTATTACATCAACGGCAGCCATGCAGGGTTCATCATGTACATGACAGATGCGGCTCAGAACCAGGAGGACGTGAACAATATCCGCCAGGCAATGAAAAGCGCCAAAGGCCCGGGCAACTTCCGCAACCTGTTTATGTACTCACCCAACGGCAAAAAGGATGGTATCCAGATCATCCCGCTGTCAGAGGTGGCTGCAAAAGATGAGTTTCTGAACATTAAGAACGTGAGCCGGGACGACATGATGGCAGCGCACCGCGTTCCGCCGCAGATGATGGGGATTATGCCGAGTAATGTTGGCGGGTTTGGGGATGTGGAGAAGGCAGCAAATGTATTTGTACGAAACGAATTAATTCCCTTACAAAAGAGATTGGAAGAGTTAAATACATGGATTGGTGAGGAGATAATAAAATTCAATGAATACAATTTAAATACGAAAAGGAAATAATCGAGCGGAGACGAATAAAATCGTCTCCGTTACTTTAGAATTTTATGTCTAAATTTGAAGCTTGAGCCTCATCATATAACACCCTGACAGTATCATATTGCGTTTCATACATATCTGTAGAAAATCTATAAGATTGACGATTGTTATTATCCAAATAATCCACATGCAGATATGAAGTCCCAGTATCACTATCGAAGCGGGAAAGTATGCTCACTGAAAAGTGAGGTAATGACGCAGACACTTTATCATTGTAATAGTCAAAACTCCATGTCACCTGCCCTAACCGGGTCATTTCAATCAGTTTTTTAACCATGTTATAAATATTAGCTGGCAGCATTTTTGGAGCCTCCTAATTCAGACTGTTTACTAACAAAAAAACGTTTAACGTCTATCAACCCATCGTTTAAATCAATCATTATTTTGTTTGGTATCATTGCTGATTGTTTTGTATACCTCAAAGCAGAGATGTTTTTTTCAATGTTATTTATTTTATCTATAACATCTGAATCATCTCCACCATAATATTCAATATAGTTGGATTTTACACGTTTATGTATTCTATAAAAAGAAGACAACTGTCTTAAAGCTATCGTAAAACTTTTATCATCAACATCAGAAATTAGATAATCAAGAACAGTAACCAATTCACTCATTAACAATTCAAATTCTTTATCTTTAAAATGCCCAAGCATTTCACTTGCTTGCTTATGCAGACTCTTACTAACTACTACACCATGCATAACCTCTAAGAATGTAATTATTAAGCCTAATATCGTAACTACTGTACCCATGTAACCGAGCAGGTTAAATCGAGACGTATCGTTGAGTATAAATGAGCGCCCAAACCATGCTAACACCATTACAATTACGAAAATTGCTGCATACAAAACTCTAATCTTGTTGTCACAAAGCTTGTCTTTTATCATTTTACTCATCCACCACAAAGCAGCCATTCCCAGATAAGACAAATCAATGATATCACAACGAGCGCGCGCTCGTATCCCCGCCACGCCTGCCCGCTTTGTGTAGTGGTTTTCATGCAGGTGCATGACGGGCCGGAAAGCGCGCCAGTTCTGGCGGCCCCGACCCATTGCGATCCTTTTTGGATCATGCGAATCCATGCACCATAGACATGCACTGCGTTATCAAGTCGTCGTATGCTATATGGGAGGGAGATTCCCACGGTGCAAAATCACTAATGCGTGCTTTCATCTTGCCTTACTCCATACTCATTTAGCCTGGTAACCAGATCACTCGTCAACTCCGACAGCCAGGAGATCGCCACCTCCTTGTCGTCATCGCTACAATCTGAGTTGGCGACAAGCCGGGCCATAAGTTCTATCCGTTGCAATGCAAGTGACTCCATGAACAAATCGTTCACAACTCCCTCCCAATATTACTGTTTATATATACAGTACACTATGTGTATTTAAAGCTGAAATAGTTTTTTACTCAGCTAACCCTTTGATTAATAGATAGCCTCATTCCAGCCCTCTTAGTACCACTGCCGCCATTTGTCATCTTCCTGCAGGCGCTGATTTCGGTAGAACAAACGCAGCCCGGCCCCGGACGGGATACTGCCGCCACGCAGAAGCAGATCCACCTCGGTATCACTCGCATCAAATCCCCTAGACCTCAGTTCAGCATCAAGCTGCTGGCGCTGATGATTGCTAATCTGTTGTTTGTACCCTTTCCGCCGCTTCGGTTTTACCAATCTCAGCCGCGCCGTCAGCTCCCGCCGTTCCTTCGCGCTCAGATTATGAAGATCCGGCAGCGACTCCGGCCCACTGGCTTCTGGTAAATAGCCCCCTGATTGGTTCAAATTTTCAACAGGGGGACAGTTATTGCCACGAGTCCAAGGGGCGCAAGCGCCCTTGTCGGCTGCCGCCTCCTGAACGTCAACGGCCTTACGAACCTTTTTCCACTTCATCGCGTGCGTGCAAATCTTGCCCTCTACAATCGGGGACCAGATGCCATAGATACGGATACCGTGATCGCCGTAGGCGCTCGGTTCGTCGTTAAGCTCATAAGCCGTGCGGACAAGGTGATGTTTGCGGGGAACCAGTACACCACCCTGCTTCATGATGTAGGTGGCAAAGCAACCCGCATCTGCAGCTGCCAGTACCGCATCCAGACGCGGATTATCAAGTACCGGCGCACCCACATTGCGTTCGCCCTGCACTCTCGCCGCCTGACCTGCCAGCAAGCGCAGCTCGCGGTATGCCTGACGACCCGGAATACCAAAGAAACGAAATTGCTGGACACGGTGCAGCGACGCCCAGGCGCTGACATGCTCGGCGCTGTCACGCAGTGATCTGCCGGTTTCTTTGCTGATTTCTTTAGCCAGCCCACGCCCGTCGATGTTCTTACTGATGTATTTGGCGATGTAGCTGGTCGGCGTTCCCTTGCGCGGATTGATTAGCTCGGACTTGAAGCGCGGTCCGGTATTGGTGCCCAGCTCCTCGCGGTCTTCACGGATGGCAAACTTACGCAGCAGCGCAGTGATGGGGCGACGGTCCTTTTTGCGCATAAAGCACAGAAGATGCCAGTGCACGGTGCCGTCATGGTGCGGCTCTGCAACGCGGACGCCGTACCAGCGCAGCCCGGCCTTGTGCATGGACTTGCGGAAAGCGGCGAATGTATCAACCAGATAGTCACTGCTCTGCCGGACCGTGGCGCTGGTCCATTTCGGATTAGGTCTGCCGTTGTTGAGGGTTGCGTGGAAACGTGACGGGCAGGTGATGGTATAGAACACAGCGCAGTCTCCACGCATTTCCGCGATCAGCTCCAGCCCTTTAACACAGGCCATCATTTCATTACGGCGGTGCGCCGGGTTGCTGTTGCTGGCGTTCACCACATCTTCCATATCCAGCGTGTCACCATCTTCGTTGACCAGTTCATGCGAGCGGAAGAACTCCAACGATTTGCGACGCTGCTCGCGTTTGTGTATCACGGCTTCATAACTGACATACGGGGACGCTTTCTTGTTGACCAGGCAGACGGCGCGCATCTGCTCCTCCCGCCACTCGCAGCGCATCTGCCACAATTTGCGATACCACCAGTCCGCGCACAGCATGCGCGCCAGCGACGGTGGGATCAGTTCATAAGGCACTGGCTTGCGACGGCGCTTTTTGCGGCGCAACTTCTCAAAGGCAGGCGGAATGACCTCAAGGCGCATGGCTTCTGCAGCAACCCTTTCCCATGCCTGGCGGATTTCTTCTGGTTTAACATCGTCACTGACAAACAGATCACCGCAAGCCGCATCAAGACACATGCTCATATGTGCCGCAACCAGCGTGGAAAGGCGCTTGACCTGATCCTGATTCATTTCAGGAAGTACCAGCAATCCCTCCAGCCCGTCCTGGCTCGCCATGAATCGGAAAGATGCAGACACCTGGCTGTCACGCACTCGCTCCAGCCGCTCAAAACAAGGCCTGATTGTTTCGCGCAGATAACGGGAATAAGCTTTAGCCCTGCCCAGGCTATTGAAGTATTTAATCCGCTCTAACAGAGGCTTGCTGATATGGGCAGGCATGGCGCTTACATCGGCAATAATCACCAAATCGGGATTAACGCGCTGCTGCTCGCGGGCCATTCTGGCATGGCTAATCAGCCGATCCTGCTCTATTTCACGCTGGACAGGATCGCGGGATTCATTGAAGAAATAACGTTCCCACACCTCATCACTCAGCGCCTCACGGCGTAGATGCTCCTGCTCGTTATCTGCAGCGTACAGAGTGATCAGGTTTGAAAGCGCAGACTCAGGCGCAAATTCCGCCGGGTCCAAATACGGGTTAACCGCTTTTTTTGGGGTATTCCATGGAAAGGCCACGGCGGTCACAATCGGACCGCCTTTATCTTTTAGTAGCTCAGACATCACTGGAAGACTCCGAAGCTCACAAAGCACCTCGGGTGTAGTGCATCCCTTTCAGCTCTGCTATTTCCTTACAGGTGACGCAGAGATCACAGCCCGGCACTGCAGCACGGCGCTGTTCCGGGATGACGATTCCGCAACACTCACACTCCAGAGAAGAAGCCCCAGTCTTTCGGCTGCGAGCTGTTTGGATATGGCGCTGACGTTCTTCTTCAACGCGCTGTTGCACGAGGTCCATTGAATCAGCCATCAGTGGATCTCCTGCGCTTCGTTCTGAATGTTTTCAGCCGCAATACGCAGCAGCTCTGCCGCTTCAACGTGGTTAAGCTGGCGTGACGTGATATGGCAAGCCAGTCTATCAAGACGGGCTGCCATTGCTGAGGCACGTGCCCGGCGTTCTTCCATGCGTGCATCAGTCAGCAATTGGTTAAGACCAGCATCATCTGGTCCGGATTTGGTGATACGGATTTCAATATTTCGCATAGTTGTTTCTCCTGAATTTGGGCCATAAGAAACCCTGCGGGTTTACGCCATTAATTTCTGTTTTGGATTAATTCGGCATGGTTAGCCGTTTTGGAAATAAGCTCACCACTGCACGAAAATGATTCATTGCTTTAATCAGTTCCCGCTTTTCGTCAGTAGTCAGATCACTAATATTGACGCTATGACGTTCTGCCGGAATTTTTGCCATATAAAATATGGCTGCCAATGCCCTCACATTTTGTTTATTGTTAACGTCCCTTTGGTTGCGCATATCTTCAATGAACCTTTCAAGCTCCGACTCAATATTCAGGCCGAACACTTTTGCACGTAGTTCCGCAATATGGTTCAGTCCGTCCAGGCGTTTACCGGGGCTTAATGGGACAGTCACCACAGCGCCTTCAATAGCCATAAATTCCTCCACAGATCACTTGCTACTCCTTCTCTGATATGATTTTCCGATGTAACGAGATAACTCAGAGGATGTACCAATGTTGAACCTAGTTGAGAAGGAACGGATCGAGCAGCTTGAAAATGAAATTGCGCGACTGCGAGAGGATGTTGAGATGCAACAAATCCTGCTGTCTGGCTTACTACACAGCGTTCTACGAGGAGAATCATCGAATCAGTCAGCATTTTTAAACATCCTTCGTGAAGAATTAAACAAATTGCCGCCAGGCTCACTCAAACGTCAGGAATTCACCTACAAACTTCAGGAGCTAATAGAGCGTTACCGATAAGTTTGTTGGCGATACTGTTCAAGAGGTGATGTGCTTTTCCGCATCACTTCCTGAACCCGTTCCCCCCGAAAGAATGTCCCATCTCGCAACGTAAAATAGTAACTACCATCACCCGAAAGAGACGGATAACAACTTGCAAACTCGTCCTCATGAATTGAATACTTTTCGCCCTTATGGAAGAACTGGTAAAACACACCTTCTGTAGCTTGCGCCATGATTTCCCCTTTTTGGTTGTAGACAGTTCATCCAGAAGCGCATTCTGAGTACGGCACGGGTGCCAGCGCTTGCCCCCCTTCCCCATAATCCAGCCGTGGCCGTAATGCATTGCCGGGCTTTGTCTAACTAACAATGATGCAAATGAAGGTTCATTCGTCAGCATAATCACCTCAGATCAGACCGAACGAAGCCCCGAGGCCAGTCACGGTATCCACCGCATTTGCCATCGCTGGATTTGCCTGCAAACGCGCATGTAATGAAACAGCTGTGAGTGCCATCAGGCGCGTAACAGAGTTGATGCTGTTGATAACATCGCGGCGGCCTGCGGTAGTTTTCACATCACCAGAGACAGTACCGGCAGCAACACGACCTATTTCTGCGGTAGCGCTCATGACGTAATGCGGTAATTTCTCTTTTGCAACTTCGTTTACCGGAACACATGGCAGGCAATGGATCTGCGCCAGAAAACCATCAACCAGCGTTGAGTCTTCGGTGAGATCGGTCAGCAACCATATATCTGGTGCGGTGAGCAGATGTGGTTGCTCAGGGTTTAACTTATTACGTAGAGTCTGAACATTCATACCTGCGCGTTCTGCCAGCTTCGACATGTTGTGACGCAAAGCGAAGGTCCGGCAGGCTTCATCAAAATGTCTTTGTTTGGAAACTTTATAATCAAACATGGTTTTCATCTCCGAACTTATCGCAAAATCGAACTTTACAAAGAACTACGATAAGTAAACATTTCTTAGGCCGAAAGAGCATCTACAGTCAGTGCAGCCATGTTAATCATGACCTTTTCTCGCTTTTTATCTTTACGAAGACGATGGCGTGGAAGGCGACCATCAGCCAACATGTCATTTATCGTATCGACTGGAAGGCCAGTAAGTTCGCTATAACGTTCAATTGTGACGTGTGGTGTGTTCAGAGTGATTGAAATGTTATGGATCATGGTGCAACATTCCTTCTTTAGTTCGGCTTGTGGCGAGCCGTTGTTTATCGTGATTAGTTGTGAAGGCTCCAAAAGAACACTTCGAGTTCAACTTTAAGATCGCTTTTGGAATCTGTCAATGTGTTTAAGATTGTTTTGGAGGTCTCTTGGATTTCAATGGCGGTGGAAAAAAAGTGATTGAGCGTTTAGTTGAGGCGTATGGGTTCACAACCCGACAAGCGCTATGCGACCATTTAGGGGTTTCAAAGAGCACAATGGCAACTCGCTACATGCGTGACATTTTTCCCGCAGATTGGGTGCTTCAATGCGTTGTAGAAACTGGAACTTCAATTGATTGGCTGGTATCAGGGAAAGGTGAAGCAAAAACCACAGCAGTCAACTCTTTGGTAGCTGTTGAAGTTCGCGAACTAAAAAATGGAGAGGCTATTGCAATTGGAACGCACAAGATTGACCCTGTCTTTCTTATCAATGAAATAAAATCTGCATTAGCAATAAAAACTAACCAACATGTTTACATCTGTGATCGAGAAGACACTACCATTTCTGATGGTCAATGGTTAGTGGATATAGAAGGAAAACTGAGTATTAAAAAAATCAATCTAATACCAGTCAAAAGAGCGATGGTATCTGGGGATGGTTTTTCATTTGAATGCGATATTAGTGATATAAAACCTATAGCTAAAGTGCATACCGTAATCAGTGAGGCTTAAATGGATATTGAGTGGAATTGGGGCCAAGATGATGAATTTATTGGTGAAAAATTACCTGCAGATACATTGGACAGAAAAAAATACGCAAAATATCTTTATGAAATCTGTGCTGCACGCGGCGCTAAATCCAATCTTGTAGTTAACATTAATGCGGAATGGGGGGCTGGAAAAACATATTTTACTAAACGACTAGCCAAGACAATTTCCCACTGCCATCCCACAATATACATCGATGCTTGGAAAGAAGATTTTACTGAAGACCCATTACTCACAGTATTTAGTGGAATTAAAGATCAATTATCTGGTCAATCTGATAGCTTTACTGCTTTAATAAATTCGACAATTGAGAATGTCGGACCGCTGCTAAAAACAGCGGCGCCAGTTATTATTGATGGATTAATACAAAAGTTCACAGGGGTTGACTCCTTTTCTGGTAATGACTCCAACTTATTGATAGTGTTTTATGTTCAGATAATGCCCGATGACTTTGTCATGCAGCTCCACCGATTTTGAGAACGACAGCGACTTCCGTCCCAGCCGTGCCAGGTGCTGCCTCAGATTCAGGTTATGCCGCTCAATTCGCTGCGTATATCGCTTGCTGATTACGTGCAGCTTTCCCTTCAGGCGGGATTCATACAGCGGCCAGCCATCCGTCATCCATATCACCACGTCAAAGGGTGACAGCAGGCTCATAAGACGCCCCAGCGTCGCCATAGTGCGTTCACCGAATACGTGCGCAACAACCGTCTTCCGGAGCCTGTC
>NZ_JAOWHJ010000071.1:0-10107 GCF_030332695.1 Citrobacter sp. Cpo089
CCCGGCTGTATGCGCGAGGTTACCGACTGCGGCCTGAGTTTTTTAAGTGACGTAAAATCGTGTTGAGGCCAACGCCCATAATGCGGGCAGTTGCCCGGCATCCAACGCCATTCATGGCCATATCAATGATTTTCTGGTGCGTACCGGGTTGAGAAGCGGTGTAAGTGAACTGCAGTTGCCATGTTTTACGGCAGTGAGAGCAGAGATAGCGCTGATGTCCGGCAGTGCTTTTGCCGTTACGCACCACCCCGTCAGTAGCTGAACAGGAGGGACAGCTGATAGAAACAGAAGCCACTGGAGCACCTCAAAAACACCATCATACACTAAATCAGTAAGTTGGCAGCATCACCCGCCTCATGTGGTGATATCAACCACACCACCTGCATCCAGGACAGTCTTTTTTGCAACTGTGGGATAACGTTATTCAGCCAGTACAGGGAGGAAACATAGCCTGAAGATCCGCCGCCACGGCTAAACCGTTTTACAAAAAACTCATCTTCCCCTACCCGATGAATTAATGATCTTCCAGTCAATGCCTGGAATGCCGCCGCGATGATATTTGCCAACTCGTCTTCATCTTCCGGGATACTCACCTGACACAAAGCCTTGCGCATTTCCAACCATAAGAAGAGACTCCCGCGCGATCCCCACTGGGTTGGCGCAGGATCAAACAAGTCAGATACAACAGCCCATTCACGTTCCGGAAAGCTAATCTTTTTTGCCGCAACCTTATGTACCAATGGGAAAAATATCTGCCTGAAAAAATCAGCCTCTACCATGAATGTAAAACCTTCAGCCACATCAAAGTGAATGGCTTCAGTCGTTGATATCGCTTTACCCGTCAACGCAAAAAAGAGGTGATTTAGCCTGGTATCCAGTTCGCTAAGGTCATCAGGACATGGCTCAACACCTGAAGCCGAAATCATTTTATCGACCAAAATTTGGTTGCCATCATAATCAGTGAACAATTGCCGTTCAGTGGCAACGACTTTTCTGATGATTTGCGCGAGAGTCTCTTTTTGTGGGAAAAGAAGATACTCCAGTTCGGGTCTGTTGTGCTTTTCGACCACGATGTCATAAGCCGTCTGCCGCTTAGTGTTCGTTGTCGCACTTCGCTCGGCCCCAAGAGATAACAATTCCCCTATCACCGACAAATTAGCCCCATGCCATGCCGCCTGATGCAACGGGGTGTAGCCTTTAGGTTCACTGGGAAGATTGACCAGATGAGGATAATCACCAAGAATGGGCAAAAGCATTTCCCATTCTCCCTGGAAAGCGAGTTTTAATACTTTATCGTTAACAGACCTCATTCCAGCCTCTCTTACTCTGCCCGTTCAGCATCCCAACGTAAAAAAATACGTTTTAGCTTATCCACCGTATGACGCCATTTCGGCGTGGTAGGCTTGCAGACCGTGTTCTGATTGCCGAAGAATCCGACCTCGTTCACCGCGTCACTTTCTGCACGGGTTTCCAGCCATTTCACGGGAACAAAATATTCTGATTTGTCAGGGTCGTCGGCGTTTTCACGATATCCGTCACCAAATTTGAGGACATCCATCGCCAACTTCTCGCCGTGTTCCGTGTTAATGGTGAAGCTGCTGGCGGGTTCAACGGCGCTCTGCACGATGCCGACACCAACGTAGCCCGTTGCCGGGATTTTTACCCACACACGATTGCCAGGCTGCAGCTGCTTTAACGTTTGGCTGTACCAGCTTCCACCACCTGCGCTGATAAATCCGTAACGACGCGCTTCTTCCCAGACGCGGCTTTTCGGGTCACCAAACGATACGTAAAACTCGCCGTTCCAGGGTTCTTTTGCACTGGCGCTGGTGGCAGTGGCCTGCGCGGCATTGGTTTGCGTTTCGCTTGGGTCAATAAGCCAGGCGCGGCTTAAAAACTGTTCGTCACCGTGCTGGAACACCTTGAAGAACAGGACGTTAATTGAGATTCCGTATTTACTCAGATAATCGACGATGCGTTCAGTTGAAGGGTCCAACTCTGCTGCGACAATAATTATCTGGTGTGACTTGTTGATGGCGTCGTCTTCGAGTTCAACGTTAAAACGTTGTCTGAATGCGTCGCCAAGATTGCCGCCGGAAAAATTTTCGTAGATCTGCGAAAGACGCTCCGGGGATAAGTCATCCACCCAGGAGGCGTAATCCAGCGCCTGCGCGACCACTTCTCGCGGAGTGCGATCGCGCTTCAGTTCAATCAGGATGAGCGAGGCATCCGGCGCAATCGCCAGCAGATCGATACGCCCTTTATCGAGCGTATTTTCCTGATGGCCGATGATCATCCACTGATCGGAGAGGATGGTGGGATCAGTTAAAATCATCCTCTCCAGCAGTTGCTCACTGGCGAGTTTGCTGATGATCAGCGGCTGAGGATTCTCCCCTACCCGCCAGATAGCATGATGAACCGGCATCGTCTCTTCCTTAACGCCTGATCCAGCTGGCGTTATTGTTGAAGCCAGTTTGGACTAGGACAGCGTGGAAGAACCGGAGCGTACACGTAGTACGTGAGGATTCTGAGCACTGCCCAGGGCCAAAATGGCGAATAAAATAGCCTGGTGGACAGGCGCTTAGTTTAATGCTGCCTCTGTGAGCGCATCCGCCAGGTGAAGCTGGGTTTGTTGGGCGGCTTGCAGACGGGACTTAAGTTGGTCACATACTTTGAAAAAGTCTTCAATAGTGGATATCACCTTCAATTGGATTGCTGTAGGAGGAAGAGCTACCGGTGCTGACCTCAAATTTTCTTGAGATATATTCATTTGGCTCTCAGCCATACCAGACTTCGATGCTTCCAAATAATCAGCTGTCACCCCACAGTTAAGGCATAATGAAATATATTTCGCTGATATCTCATCAGAAATTAAATGAAACCTGATGATTTTGTCCGATATCATTAACTTGGATCGTGTTTTTTCAACTAAACACGAAACACCAACTCTGTTCTTTGGTCCTGCTCTTGTAACTAAGATATCACCATCATGAACCTCATATTGAGGTCGGGGCAGTTTACTACTTGGCAAAGTTTTATTTTCCTGTTCTCTATATTCCAAACTTTGCACTGCAGTAGTTTTTAATACTCCCCAAATATTTTCATTTGGCGATGGTTCAGGAGAACACGAGGGACTCCAACCAGCATCCATATTTACAATGATTTCACCAATACGACACCATTCCCATCCCTGCGGTAATTCAAACGGTTTCTCATCATCACTAATTGACGGAAAAGGTTTTTGTTTTTTTATTTTCCCTTCTTTTACCAGTTGTGCTTTTTCCTGTTCAATACGTTTAAGCAGTTCAGAAGCTGGTTCGTCGTTAGGATCTTGCGGCACCAGCTTACCCATTACCGCCAGTTGCAGAATAGTTTGCTTAAGCGCATCGATACTCGCTTCAGTGGTAAACAGCGTGTCGAAATGCTGGCTAATTCGCGCCCAGTTTTCGGCAAGTTCTTCGGCATTCTGGCTGTCGGTCAGCGTTGCCAGCAGGGTTTCCACCAGTTGCTGATGCGCGTCCAGACTGGTCAGAGATTGCTGCTCCAGTTGGTCGCAAAGGGACAGAAGTTCATAGACTCTTGCAACAAGTCGATTTTGCTCATTGAACGGGGATACTGGAATAAGTAAAGATTTGAGATGACCAGTTGCAATTCTAAAACGAGTAGCACCTTTACCGAATGACTCTACCTGCTCTCTAAAAACATTGCTATTTATAGCGTTAACTAAATATTCAGTTTTATAATTTATTGAAGGGCGCAATATAGCAACATCAACAACGGTAATTGCAGGCTGATTTAGTCCGGGATAAATACAAGCCCGACCAATTGGGCTAGGAAGACGTGCAATAAGAATGTCCCCCATAGATAACTGATTACAATTGAGCCTAGAGAAAGTTTCGGCGTTAATATATCTCTCCGACTTATCTTTAAACTCACCAACTCCAATGTCGGCTAATTGAATTAAGCGATAGTTACCTTGAGGGTCTTGGTCTTTGCTCTCAATCCAATCGCCATCAAATAGCGACATTGGAGCAAGATCATTCAGCCTCACCCATTCCCACCCCTCCGGCAATTCAAAAGGCTTCTCATCCTCGCTAATTTCCGGCAGGGGCTTCTGCTTTTTAATTTTACCCTGCTTCACTAGCTCTGCTTTCTCTGCGGCGATACGCTTTAACAGCTCTGACGCTGGTTCATCATTCGGGTCCTGCGGCACCAGTTTGCCGCGTACCGCCAGTTCCAGAATCAGCTCACGCAGTTTCTTGATGCCATAGAGGTCAATTTTTCCATTACTGCCGCGCCCGGCAGTGGAGCGGGTTTGCAGCGCAGAAGACCAGATATCGATATGGTCGGTGATTAAATTCTCAACGGTCATCAGTTCGCCTCCTTGTTGCCCGCCAGTGCGGCACCGAGGATATCGCGAAGCTGGTTGCGCAGCTCGCTGATTTCCGACTGCTGCGTCTGGAACTTCGCCAGCAACTCGTCCGGGTCGTGGCTGATGGTTTCACCCTGATAGGGGTTCTTGATATCAAGATTGAAGTTGCGGGAGATGATGTCGTCGATACTGACTTTCCACGCCTGGTTGTTCTCCTCGCGGCTGGCAAAACCGTCAGCTTCATTGCCCCACCAGTCGATTTCGGTCTGGAACTCTTCAAACTTCATCGGTTTGGTTTTGCTGTAGTTCTTCACGCCCGCCGGGTACGGGTGCTCGTAGAACCAGACGTCTTTGGTTGGCTGGCCCTTGGTGAAGAACAGTATGTTGGTTTTGATGCCGGTGTACGGGTTAAACACGCCGTTTGGCAACCGCACGATGGTGTGCAGATTGCACTCTTCGGTAAGCAGCTTTTTGATTTTGGTTTTCACACCTTCGCCAAACAGCGTGCCGTCCGGCAATACCACCGCCGCACGGCCTTTGTCTGCCAACACTTCGATAATCAGTTGCAGGAACAGATCGGCGGTTTCACGGGTCTGCATCTCTGCCGGAAAGTTTTTCTCAATGCCGTCTTCTTCGGTGCCACCAAACGGCGGGTTGGTGATAATCACGTCTAGCTGTTCGTCCCATGAGGAGAGCGGTTTGTTGAGCGTGTTGTCGTGCCGGATTTGCACCGGTACTTCAATGCCGTGCAACAGCATGTTGGTGGTACACAACAGGTGCGGAAGTTGTTTTTTCTCCACGCCGTGGATCTGCTGTTGCAGGGTTTTGTGGTCTTCGGTGGTGTTGACGTAATGCTCTTTCACATGATCGAACGCACAAGCAAGAAAGCCGCCCGTTCCACAGGCCGGGTCCATAATTGACTCACCCAGTTTCGGGTCGATACGGTTGACCATAAAGCGCGTCACGGCACGCGGGGTATAGAATTCACCCGCATTCCCGGCGCTTTGCAGGTCTCGCAGGATCTGTTCGTAGATGTCGCCAAACAGATGACGTTCCTGGCTGCTGCTGAAGTCGATTTCGTTGAGCTTGTTGATCACCTGACGCAGCAGCGTGCCGTTTTTCATGTAGTTGTAGGCGTCACTGAATGCTTGTTTCACTACAAAGCCGCGCGGGTTGGTATCCATCGGCGCGGTCATGTTTTTTAGTTTTGGGAACAGATCATCGTTGACGAATTCCAGTAATGCATCGCCGGTAATGCCTTCGCTGTCTGCCGCCCAGGTGCGCCACAAATAACGTTCCGGGATCGGCAGACGGTAGTCATCCTGCTCCAGTTCCAGCTCTTCTTCCTGGGTATCAAAAATCTTCAGGAACAGCAGCCAGGAAAGCTGTCCCAGACGCTGGGCATCGCCGTCCACGCCTGCGTCTTTGCGCATGATGTCCTGCAGGGATTTAATGACTGAGCTAATCGACATATTTTCTTTCCATTCTTTAAAAAGGATGCCACCGGGAGCCGTCAGCGCCAGGTGGCAGAATAAGGGTTGGTTATCAGGCAGTGCGTGGTGGCAACTGGTAGATTTCACTTTCCAGTTCGTTCACGGCATCTTCGTAAGCCTGTTTGCTACCAAAGCTGCTTTTGATAATTTCCAGCGGGCGACCGAGCGAATCGAATGGTTTCAGCTTCAACACCTGGATGTCCTCAATCTCCTGCACACCTTCATCGGCGTACTTATCCAGCAGCGTATTCAATACGTTCTGCGCAGGCCCGGAGTATTTGGTGAAGTAGTTCCGCTTGCGCACGTTGTCGGCGCGCTCTTTGCGCGTCAACGGTTGCTGGCCGTAAACCACGTGGCACAGCAAATCGAACGGGTCGAGATCTTTCCCCACCTCTTCGGCCAGCACATCCCAAAGCACTCCGAGCTGCTCAAGCTCATTGATGATGAGCTGTTTGCGGTCCGCAGAGTGCCACTTACGGATGAAGTCATCAAGCGATGCGTAGTCTTTATCTTTGAGCAGCGTTTTGCGGGTGTAGTCCTGGAAGGATTCGGTCACCAGTTTGCCATCCGCGTCGTAATACTGAACGCGTTTTGCCAGCACTTTTACAGTGACGCCGTTGACGTGGAACTTACGGATTTTGTTTTCGTCGTCTTCTTCAAAAACCCCACTGCCGTTACCTGATGTTGGGTCATAGATGGCAGGTGTTTCATCGACGCCATTTATCAAATCAGGTAATTCGTGCTCTGGCGTTTCGTCTTCAAGCTGGTCGTCGAAATCAGATTCAGGATCGGTAATATCCTGCGGCGTGGTACGGATCACTTTCTCTGGTACGCCGTCGAAGCGTTCGTCCGCAAATAGCTCGGTCGCTTTTTTGAAATCGAGAATGGTGAACCACAGCTTGCCGAATTTTTCGTTGATACGCGTGCCGCGCCCGATGATCTGCTTAAATTTGGTCATCGACTGAATGTTCTGGTCCAGAACCACCAGTTTGCAGGTCTGCGCATCCACACCGGTACTCATCAATTCTGAGGTGGTGGCGATAACCGGGTAGGCTTTCTTCGGGTTGATGAAGTTATCCAGTTGCCCTTTGCCGATATCGTCGTCGCCAGTGATTTTCATCACGTACTTTTCGTTCTTTGCCACCTGCTCCGGATTCAGGTTGACCAGCGCCCGGCGCATACGATCGGCGTGATCGATGTCGTTACAGAAAACGATGGTTTTATCCATCGGGTTGGTGCGTTTCAGATAGTCAGTGATGGTTTGTGCCACCAGCCAGGTGCGCTCATCAATGACCATCGTGCGGTCAAAATCTTTCTGGTTATAAATACGGTCTTCAATCAGTTCACCGTGTTTATCAACCTGCCCTTTGGTTGGCCGCCAACCCTGTAAGTCGACATCAATATCCACACGCACCACTTTGTAAGGGGCAAGGAAACCGTCTTCGATGCCTTCTTTGAGCGAATAGGTGTAAACCGGCTCACCAAAGTAGTCGGTGCTGGAGACTTCTTCGGTTTCTTTCGGCGTGGCGGTCAGGCCAATTTGCGTAGCGCTGCTGAAGTATTCGAGGATTTCACGCCAGGCGCTGTCTTCCGACGCGCTGCCGCGATGGCATTCGTCAATCACAATCAGGTCAAAGAAATCAGGGGCAACCTGTTTAAACGCTTTCTGATGCTCTTCGGGGCCGGTGATAGCCTGGTAGAGTGCCAGTTGAATTTCATAGGCCGGGTCGATGGTGCGCCCGGTGATTTTTGTCATCGCGCTTTCAAAAGGTTGGAAGTCATTAATTTTAGTCTGATCGACCAGGATATTGCGGTCAGCAAGGAACAGAATGCGTTTCTTATTTTTTGCTTTCCATAAACGCCATATAATTTGAAAGGCTGTATACGTTTTCCCGGTTCCAGTGGCCATCACCAGTAATACCCGTTTTTGCCCGGCAGATACGGCCTCTACTGTTTTATTGATTGCCTGGAGCTAGTAGTAACGCGGGGACTTGCCTGATTTGCCTTCGTGGTAATCCTGACTGATCACCGGCAATTGCTCAGCGGTGAAACCTTTCCAGACGCAGTATTTATTCCACAGCTGTTCCGGCGTTGGGAAATCGTTGAGCGTGATTTCTGATTCAAGCTGGGTGGGATTCGTTTTATCGTGGAAGATAAAACCATCGCCATTAGAGGCAAAAACAAAAGGCACGTCGAGCAAGCGAGCGTAATCCAGCCCTTGCTGCATCCCTTTGCCAATCTCATGCTTATTGGCTTTAGCCTCTATGACGGCAAGCGGTAATCCCAGCTTATGGTAAAGCACAATGTCCGCTGATTTTACGGTTAGACGCGCGGCCAGCTTGCCGCGCACCACCACTTTACCATCGCGGAGCTTCACTTCCTGGCGGATCTGCGACATCACATCCCAGCCCGCGTCTTTAATCGCGGGCAGGATGAATTTGGTAATGACGTCCGTTTCGGTCAGATGAGTTTTGTTTACGCCAGCCATAGCAGAGCACTCCACGATATTGGGTTAGCTCTGATTTTACACAGATTAGTGCATGACGTAATGACCTGAAACGATGTTTTGGGCTGTCAGTTGAAAAGACCTTACATGTTAAAAGAACTTCCGCTGCTAACCGACTCATGCAGCCGAATAAACAAATCGACACAGCGTCTCGAAAACTCACCATTGTTCATATCAAGCCAGGCACGATTACTTGTGAGCCAATCCCTGTATTCAGTGGGATCAAGGTCATGCGGCAGATACCCATTAAAGCTTCGCCACCAAGGCCACCAGGCACTAGATTTTGCCCCTGTAGGGAAATCTATTTTGAGTTGTTGCGCAGCCAGCAAAGCGGATTCAGTAGGGTTCGACGCGCTATCAAGCTTAATACCGTAACTCCAATCCTGGTAACTCCCTTTGGCAGGCTCGATGCAGTAGTGCCAGCCAATGGCCTCTGGCGGCCGTAATCCGATCCCGTAATCTGGATATAATTTTCGACACACTTCCCAGCCTGCCGGTGGTATCAAATCCGCAGTTGTAGATTCAATTGGTCAACGCAACAGTCATGTGAAAACATGTAGTTGCGGAGGATTGTTGAATGAGACGAACATTTACAGCAAAGGAAAAAACATCTGTTTTTGAACTGTGGAAGAACGGAAAAGGCTTCAGTGAGATAGCTAATATCCTGGGTTCGAAACCAGGGACCATCTTCACGATGTTAAGAGATACTGGCGGCATAAAACCCAATGAGCGCAAGCGAGCTGTTGCTCACCTGACGCTGTCTGAGCGCGAGGAAATACGAGCCGGTCTGTCAGCTAAAATGAGCATTCGAGCCATCGCTACAATGCTGAATCGTAGCCCTTCAACAATCTCACGTGAAGTTCAGCGTAATCGTGGTAGGCGCTATTACAAAGCCGTTGATGCGAATAACCGGGCCAACAGGATGGCTAAAAGACCAAAACCGTGCTTACTGGATCAGAATATGCCGTTGCGAGAGCTTGTTCTGGAAAAGCTTGAGATGAAGTGGTCCCCAGAGCAAATATCAGGATGGTTAAGGCGAACGAAGCCGCGTCAAAAAACACTACGAATATCACCTGAGACAATTTATAAGACGCTTTACTTTCGTAGTCGTGAAGCGCTACACCACCTGAACGTACAGCACCTGCGCCGATCGCACAGCCTCCGTCATGGCAGGCGCCATACTCGCAAAGGTGAAAGAGGCACTATCAACATAGTGAACGGAACGCCAATCCACGAACGTTCCCGGCATATCGATAACAGACGCTCTCTGGGACACTGGGAAGGCGATTTAGTCTCGGGTACAAAAAACTCCCATATAGCCACACTTGTAGACCGAAAATCACGTTATACGATCATCCTGAGACTCAGGGGCAAAGACGCTTTATCAGTGAATCAGGCTCTTACAGATAAATTCCTGAGCTTACCACCTGAACTCCGGCGATCACTGACATGGGACAGAGGAATGGAGCTGGCCAGACATCTGGAATTTACTGGCAGCACAGGAGTTAAAGTTTACTTCTGCGATCCTCAGAGCCCCTGGCAGCGGGGAACAAACGAAAACACTAATGGGCTAATCCGACAGTACTTTCCCAAAAAGACATGCCTTGCCCAATATACTCAATATGAGCTGGATCAGGTTGCAGCTCAGCTAAACAACAGACCGAGAAAGACACTGAAGTTCAAAACACCTAAAGAGATAATTGAAAGGGGTGTTGCGTTGACAGATTGAATCTACA
>NZ_JAOWHJ010000071.1:10157-25460 GCF_030332695.1 Citrobacter sp. Cpo089
CTGATAGAAACAGAAGCCACTGGAGCACCTCAAAAACACCATCATACACTAAATCAGTAAGTTGGCAGCATCACCCGCCTGGCGATGCTGCAGGCGCAACTGGCACGCTTCCCGGCTTCCGGTCACGTTCTGCACTTCATTGACTGGGCGAAGATTGAGCTGACTAAAGACAGTCTGGGTCGCTATATCCTGGCGAACCCTGCGGCACTGGCGGGACCGACACTTTGGGGACTGCCGGTTGTTGCCACCGAAGCTGCTGCCTTCCAGGGTAAATTCCTGACAGGCGCATTCAACGCTGGAGCGCAGATCTTCGACCGTGAAGATGCGAACGTGGTTATCTCCACAGAGAACGCCGACGACTTCGAGAAAAACATGATTTCGATCCGCTGTGAAGAGCGTCTGGCGCTGGCGGTAAAACGCCCGGAGGCGTTTATCTATGGCTCCTTTACAGCACCTGCGCCTGGCGGCGTGTAATTCATAACAGCGGCCTTCTGGCCGCTTTCACCCTGAGGAAACCGAAATGAAAATGCGATCCCTTAAACCGGTTTATTTCAACGGTACTGTACAGACTGAAGGTAGCGAGTTTGAAACGCTGGAGCAGCATGGCCGGGAGCTGATCAGAAAAGGTTATGCGGAATGTGTGAGCGAGGATACTCCTGCAGAGCAGGCAGAGCAGGCAGAGCAGGCAGAGCAGGCAGAGCAGGCAGAGCAGGCAGAGCAGGCAGAGCAGGCAGAGCAGGCAGAGTAGGCCAAAAAACGAACGGATAAAAAATAAGGGGGCAGGATGTTACTTACGCTTCCAGAAATAAAAGAACAGTGCCGTCTTGAGGTGGATTTTACGGACGAGGATATGCTACTGACCCTGCTTGGTGAAGCTGCGGAAGCAAAGGCTACAACCTATCTGAATCGTAATCTTTACCCAACAAAAGACGTAATTCCTGACACTGATGATGACGGCATAACCCTTACCAATGATATCAAGCTGGGGATGCTGATGCTAATCAGTCACTGGTATGAAAATAGAAGTTCAGTATCAGAACTGGAAATGTCAGAGACTCCTCAGGCTTTTGAATTTCTGTTATACCCACGGCGGTTACCAGTATCGGGTTTTTAGTATGAAGAGACGGTCAACTAATACCAGCGCCCTCTATACCATGCCTGATCCCGGGGAACTTGATCAGCGAGTGGTTCTCAGGGAAAGAGTGGATGTTCCTGCTGATGATTTCGGTACCGAGCCTGAATACCCGGTTTCATTCAACGCATGGGCAAAGGTGCTGCAAACCAGTGCCACCACATACCAGGAAACGGCGCAGACGGATAACGCTATCACACATTACATCACCATTCGCTGGCGTCGTGGGATTACCACTGATTTTGAGGTGGCTAATGGTGACGAGGTGTACCGCGTGAAACGTGTTCGCGATCTAAACAGTAAACGGCGATTTCTGCTTCTTGAGTGCACCGAACTGGGGTCATTTACAGAAAATAGCGGAGGTATTTCCAGTGACGGGACCCTTTTTTCACGTTGATTTTCAGCAGCCGAACGAAATGCGCTTTAACCGCTCGCGTGTCCGGCGGGCATTTATCACTATTGGTCAGCGTCATATGCGCGATGCACGCCGTCTGGTCATGCGGCGCGGTCGCTCTGAGCCCGGGGAAAACCCCGGATATCAGACGGGGCGGCTGGCAAAATCCATTGGTTATATGGTGCCAAAGGCCAGTAAGAAGCGTCCTGGCTTTATGACTAAAATTGCACCAAACCAGCGGAACGGACACGGAAACCGGCTGATTAAGGGCGATTTCTATCCGGCTTTCCTGTTTTTCGGTGTACGCGGTGGCGCAAAACGTCGGCGCAGTCATCACCGTGGCGCTTCTGGTGGTAGCGGCTGGCGGCTGGCTCCGCGTAATAATTTTATGGTTGAGACACTCAACAAAAACAACCCGTGGACGCGCTATTACCTTGCGCGTGAATTGCGGCTCTCACTCAAACCGGAGAAACGACGCTGATGAAACTGGCCCCAATTATTGCTGCACTGCGGGCACGTTGCCCCATCTTTGAAAACCGTGTTGCTGGCGCAGCCCAGTTTAAGGATTTACCGGAAGTCGGAAAGATGAAACTGCCGGCGGCTTATGTTGTTCCCGGAGATGATTCGCCAGGGGAACAGAAGAGCCAGACTGACTACTGGCAGGATTTAACCGAAGGGTTTGCCGTCATTGTGTTTGTCAGCAATGGCAGGGATGAGCGCGGTCAGTTTGCCTCATATGATGTTGTTCACGATGTACGACAGTCACTGTTTAAAGCGCTCCTGGGCTGGAATCCTGAAGAGCGTGGAAACCCGATCACCTATGCAGGCGGCACGCTGCTTGATGTGAACCGGCATGAACTGAGCTACCAGTTCGACTTCTCTGTGTTGAAAGAGCTTTCAGAAGATGACACTCGCCAGCAGGATGAACTGAACGATCTGGATGATTTTAAAAAGCTGGCGATTGATGTTGATTTTATCGATCCGGGACATGGCCCCGACGGGAAGCCCGAACATCACACAGAGATAACTCTCCCCTCCTGAGGAAAACCATGTTTGTAAAACCCCAAAAAGGGCGGTCAGTACATGACCCTGCCCGAGGTGACCTTTTGCCTGTTGAAGGGCGAAATGTTGAAGAAAGCAGCTACTGGCTGCGCCGGGAAGCCGCTGGCGATATCAGGCGCGTGAACAAAGTTAAACAAAAAAAGGTGGAAACCAATGACCGTTAGTTTCAGCACTATCCCGGCAAATACGCTGGTGCCACTGTTTTATGCTGAGATGGATAATTCGGCGGCAAATACAAGTCAGGAATCAGCGCCGTCGTTGCTGCTGGGGCACGCAAATACCGGTGCGGCAATTGAGCCTGATTCGCTGGTACTGATGCCCTCCGCTGATTACGCAAAGCAGATTTGTGGCCCCGGTAGTCAGCTTGCGCGCATGGTTGCTGCGTACCGCAAAACCGATCCTTTTGGTGAGCTTTACATCATTGCTGTCCCTGAGCCAGCAGCAGGAGTGGCGGCCACGTATACCCTGACCGTAACAGGCGCAGCAACTGAGAGCGGCACGGTGAATGTTTATGTCGGGCGTACTCGTATTCAGGCAGCAGTTGTAAGCGGTGATGATGTTGAGGCTGTGGCATCGGGCATTAAAGATGCAATCAATGCTGATCCGACATTGCCGGTTATCGCTTCGTCTGCTGCTGGCGTGGTCACTCTGACAGCGCGTCACAAAGGTCTGAGCGGGAATGACATCCCCGTGGTTCTGAATTATTACGGGTACGGTGGCGGGGAAGTTTTGCCCGCAGGCATAGCTGTAGCCGTCGCTGCAGACACTGCCGGAACGGGGGCTCCGGTACTCAACGGTGCTATTGCCGCCATGGCCGATGAGCCGTTTGATTATATTGGTCATCCGTTCAGCGATTTGGCTTCGGTGAATGCATTTGTCAGCGAAATGAACGATACCAGCGGTCGCTGGAGCTATGCGCGCCAGCTTTATGGCCACGTTTATACCGCAAAACTCGGAACGCTTTCTGATCTGGTTGCCGCAGGTGATCAGCTTAACCAACAGCACATCACCCTGGCCGGGTACGAGAAAGAAACTCAGACCCCGGCGGACGAACTTGCATCCAGCCGAACAGCGCGCAATGCCGTCTTTATCCGTAACGATCCAGCGCGTCCAACGCAAACGGGTGAACTCGTAGATATGCTGCCAGCGCCGAAGGGCAAACGCTTCACGATGACCGAACAGCAGTCTCTGCTATCGCATGGTATTGCAACGTCATACGTTGAAAGCGGTACGCTGCGCATTCAGCGCGACGTTACTACGTACAAGAAAAACGCCTACGGCGTTGCAGATAACAGCTATCTCGATAGTGAGACGCTGCATACCAGCGCATACGTTCTGCGTAAGCTGAAGTCAGTTATAACCAGCAAATATGGTCGCCACAAACTGGCAAACGATGGTACCCGTTTTGGCCCCGGTCAGGCGATTGTTACTCCGGCGGTTATCAAAGGTGAGCTTCTGGCAACCTACCGCCAAATGGAGCGCGCCGGGATCGTTGAAAATTACGACCTGTTCAAGCAATACCTGAAGGTTGAACGCGACGCGACAAACCCAAACCGTATCAACACTCTGTTCCCGCCTGACTATGTTAACCAGCTGCGAGTGTTTGCGGTCGTTAACCAGTTCCGCCTTCAGTATCAAGAGGAGTCCGCATAATGGCGCGCATTGCAGGTACCTGTTATTTCAGAATTGATGGTCAGCAATTATCCATGACCGGCGGTATTGAGGTGCCGATGAACACGAAGGTCAATGATGATGTCATTGGCCTTGATGGCTCGGTGGATCGTAAAGAAACCCACCGCGCGCCCTATATCAAAGGCACCTTTAAAGTGCCGAAAGATTTTCCGGTCAACAAGGTCACTACCTCAGACCAGATGACCATTACAGCCGAACTGGCAAACGGTCAGGTTTATGTCCTGTCGTCAGCCTGGCTGCACGGTGAAGCAAACCACAACGCCGAAGAAGGTACGGCGGATCTTGAATTCCACGGTGAAGAAGGGGATTACCAGTAATGAAAGAACTCAAACTCAGCAAACCGGTTAAAGCTCATGGTGAAGATCTCCATGTACTGGAGTTACGGGAACCCACATATGACGAAATAGAGGGCGTGGGATTTCCGTTTACAGTATCTGCGGATGGTGGTGTCAGACTGGACAGCGCTGTTTCGCTGAAATACATCCCTTTACTTGCCGGGATCCCCCGTTCTTCTGCAGCGCAGATGGCTAAGCTTGATATTTTTAAAGCCTGCATGTTGATCCTGAATTTTTTTACCCGATCGGGGACGGAGCAAACCTCCGACAACGCTTCTACAACACCGCTTACTTCTGGCGAATAAACCCTCTTGATCTCCGGCGGACGGCGATTTCTGAGTTCCTGACGCTGGAGTCAGAGGCTGTTCGCATCAACGAGGAAATAAAACATGGCTGATGACTTTCAACTAAAAGCGATTATTACCGCCGTTGACCGGTTGTCTGGGCCAATGAAGGGAATGCAGAAAAAGTTAAAGGGATTTCAGAAGGAAATGGCCGGACTGTCAGTGGCCGCTACCGCTGCCGGGGCGGCCATTCTCGGTGCGCTGGCTATGCCTGTTACTGCGGCGATGGGTTTTGAGTCGAAGATGGCTGACATCCGCAAGGTTGTTGACGGTCTGGACGACAGGAACGCATTTGCCGCAATGAGCGATGATATCCTGACGCTCTCCACTCAGTTACCGATGGCAGCGGAAGGGATTGCAGAGATCGTCGCGGCAGGTGGTCAGGCGGGCATCGCGCGAAGCGATCTAATGCAGTTTGCCAGCGACGCGGTAAAAATGGGCGTGGCGTTTGACACCACCGCTGAAGAGTCTGGTCAGATGATGGCGCAGTGGCGAACGGCGTTTAAACTGACCCAGGATGATGTGGTTGTTCTGGCTGATAAAATTAACTATCTGGGGAATACCGGGCCAGCAAATGCCGGAAAAATATCAGAGATTGTGACCCGAATTGGACCTCTTGGTGAGATTGCGGGAGTTGCTTCGGGGGAAATTGCAGCATTAGGTGCAACGATTGCCGGTATGGGTGTGGAGCCAGAAATTGCTGCAACGGGCATCAAAAACTTCATGAAAGCCTTAACGTCAGGCGGCGCGGCAACCAAAGCGCAGAGGACGGTTCTTGCTGCGCTGAAGATTGACCCGAAAAAGCTGGCTGCAGATATGCAGAAAGATTCGAAAGGCACGATGCTGAAGGTGCTTGACGGGATATCAAAAATCCCGAAAGAAAAGCAGGCTGCGGCAATGAATATGTTGTTTGGCAGTGAGTCTGCTGGTGCGATAGCACCGCTTCTCACCAATATGGACCTGCTGCGTATCAACTTTGAGCGAGTGGCAGACGCCCAGCAGTACGGTGGCTCGATGCAAAAGGAATATGCTTCTCGTGCGGCTACCACTGAAAACCAGTTAACCCTGCTGAGAAACAGTGTTAACGCCATTTCTGTCACGCTGGGGGATACCTTTCTTCCGGTTATCAACGAGGCCGCCGAAGCTGTGATGCCGTGGCTGGAGCATGTCCGCGAACTGGTAAGAGAAAACCCAGAGATGGTGAAGTCAGTCGCGAAATTCGGTGCGGCACTCATTGTGGCTGGCGGGGCCGTTGGCGTTCTTTCTCGTGCCTTCCGGATACTGAATAGCGTTATCAATCTTTCGCCCGCAAAACTGGCAATTGCGGCACTGGCAGGAGGCGCTCTGCTCATTATCGAGAACTGGGATGATGTCGCACCGGTGATCAAATCTGTCTGGCTGGAGGTGGATAATGTCGCACAGGTAATGGGAGGGTGGGAAACTGTACTGGGTGGTATTGGGATGTACATGACTGGTGCATTTGCAGTGAAAACCATCGGTTCGCTGCGTACAGCCTTTGCTCTCGCCAGTCAGCTATCGGGTGTTCTTGGGAAAATCGCCATGCTGGGAGCCACGACAGTTCAGATAGGGGTTGCCATTTATATGTTTGAGCAACTCAAGGAAATCGCCGATGCGGCAAAAGAGGCCGATCATACCGACTCATTCTGGGATTCCCTGAAGAATCGCTGGAATTCAGGCGGCTGGTATAACAACAAGCAGCAAAGGGAAATGTTTGGCGGACAGACGACCAGGGATAACTATCAACCCGCGGTTCCACTACTGAGGCCCGGTGCCGTTATGGATCGGGCGCAATCCCCACAGACGCAGCGTAGCGAACTTAACGTGTCTTTCGATAATGCGCCTCCAGGAATGCGCGTTGCGACACCTGCCGGAAGTGCGACACCGTGGCTTTCTTATGATGTGGGATACAGTCGCTTTAGCAGAGATAGTTAACCCATCTGTCATGTTCAGTGTAACCCGCCAGAGTGGGTTTTCCACACCCTAACGGGTATGCTATTTTTTATGCAATCAGAGCGATGATCAGGATGCCGCTGGGGAGAACATGGATTCAACGCACGACGAAGAAAAACGCACAGAATTTGAAAAATTCATCATTGAAAGGTTTGGCGATGCAGTTGATCTCCGCCGGGCGACAAATGGCGATAACGGATATATATCATGGGAGGCAGCGGTTGCCTGGATTGTCTGGCAGGAACGCTCGTTGCATCATGAAATAACTTCTGCCGTGGACTGAGCGGGACGTGAGTTAGGTATAAGCATCGTTTCCGGTTTTGGCTACCATACAGGCGATATGTGAATTCCCATATCGATAATTTAACCCGCTTCGGCGGGTTTTTTAATGCCCGGAGTTTATATGGCGTGGAAAGACAGACTTCAGGATGCGTCATTCCGTGGCGTACCATTTAAGTTCGAAGGTGAAGGGGCGGCGGTTGGCCGTCGAGTTGAAACACACGACTACCCCAACCGCGATAAACCCTACACCGAAGATCTCGGTAAGGTCACCTTCCGGCCAAATATCACCGCCTATGTCGTCGGCGACGATTGTTTCGAACAACGAGACAGATTGATAGAAGCGCTTAATAAGCCGGGTCCGGGGACGCTTGTTCATCCGGCATATGGTGAGATGAGCGTCTGTGTTGACGGTGAGATCAACGTAAGCACATCAAGCAGTGAAGGACGCATGGTGCGTTTTGACCTGCGTTTTGTTGAAGCCGGCGAACTTACTTATCCGACTTCCGGGGCAGCAACGGCCAATACGCTTGTTTCCTCCTGTTCTGCCCTTGATGACTGTATTAGCGATAACTTTGAGAAGTTCGGTATGGACGGCATGCCTGATTTCGTTCAGAACGGTGTGATTGACGATGCGACCAGCATGCTTGGCTATGTCTCTGACAAAATGGCGATGGTCGATTCTGGTATTTCCGCCGCCGCACGGTTAATGCAGGGGGATATCTCTGTTCTGCTCCCGCCGCCATCTTCAGGCAAGGGCTTCGTTGACAAGTTGCAGACAATGTGGCGTTCGGGGAATCGGCTCTCTGGTAATGCCAGCGACCTATTCACAATGATTAAAAACTTTTCAGGTATCTCCATGGGGAGTGATTTGGCACCGCGTGGCGTATGGAAAACGGACAGCAAGACGACGCAGAACCAGAAACATCAAAGTAATTATGTTGCCAGTGCGATTCGCACAACAGCAATAAGCGAAGCGGCTTATGCCATCACGACGTTACCCGCGCCAGTTGTCACGACAAGCGAGCAAAGCCAGCAGTCCACTGGCTGGCCTTCTGTTACTCATCCTGAGCTGAATAATGCTCCTGATGAAGCGACAGTTGTCGACGTGCCTGCATGGGATGATCTGGTCGATATCCGTGACACGCTGAATACTGCTATTGATAAAGAACTATCCCGCACGACCGATGATCGTTTGTTTCTGGCTTTGCGCAGAGTGAAGTCTGATCTTAACAACGACATAAAACACCGCCTGATACAGACCCAAAAGACCGTTATCAGAACGCCTGATGAGGTAACTCCTGCACTGGTTCTGGCAGCAACCTGGTTCGATAACGCTTCACGGGAGTCTGACATTGTCAGGCGTAATGCTGTGGCTCACCCGGGCTTTGTGCCGGTATCTCCGCTGAGGGTTCCTGTACGATGAAAGATAACGTAACTCTCCGTGTTAACGGTCGTGAGTGGGGTGGCTGGACGTCGATTCGTATTGGTGCCGGGATTGAGCGTTTGGCCCGAGATTTTAGTGTAGAGATTACCCGGCAGTGGCCCGGTGGTGATGGTATTGCGTCACTTCAGCCCAGGGTTAAAAACGGCGACAAGGTTGAGGTTCTAATCGGTGATGACCTGGTGGTTACCGGTTGGGTTGAAGCAACGCCGGTTCGCTATGATGCGCGATCAATTAGTGTCGGAATTAGCGGGCGTAGTCTGACCGCCGATCTGATTGATTGTGCTGCTGAGTCGACTCAATTCAATGCGCAATCACTCGTTCAGGTTGCCTCGGCGCTTGCCAGACCTTTTGGCATTGCGGTGATAAATGCTGGCGCGCCGGGTGGTGTTATTCCCGGCGTGCAACCCGACCACGGTGAAACGGTTATTGAAGTCCTGAACAAGATGCTTGGACAACAGCAGGCGCTGGCCTACGACGATCCGCGTGGAAGGCTGGTTATCGGCGGCATTGGTACCACGCGCGCTCATACAGCTCTGGTGCTGGGTAAAAACGTTATTTCCTGCGATACAGAGAAAAGCATCCGTGAACGTTTTTCAACCTACCAGGTCTCGGGGCAGCGCGCCGGAAATGATGATGATTTTGGCGCTGCTACCACAACGGCGCTTCGTGCAAAAACAACAGACGCATCAATTGGCCGCTATCGTCCAATGGCAGTACAGCAGACGGGGCAGTCAACAGGAGCCAGTTGCATTGCGCGTGCTGAATTCGAGGCGCGCCAGCGAGCTGCACGTACCGATGAAACCACATACACCGTGTGGGGCTGGCGGCAGGGTGACGGTTCACTGTGGCAACCAAACCAGCGGGTTATTGTTTTCGATCCGATCTGCGGCTTTAACAACCGTGAACTCCTGATCTCTGAAGTCTCATTCACTAAAGACAATAACGGCACCCTGACAGAGTTACGCGTCGGGCCGCCGGATGCCTATCTTCCTGAGCCCGAAGAGAGCAGTCAGAAGCGTGCTAAAAAACGCAAAGTCAAAGAGGACCCGTTCTGATGGGAGTAATGCAAAGCCTTCAGAGGCAGGTTCTGGGACTCATTGGACGCGCTGTTGTGAAGAGTATCAACGCGGCTTCTAAGTGCCAGATGATAGATGTTGAGTTACTGGCTGGGCAGCAAAAGGCGGGCATTGAGCACCTTGAACCCTATGGCTTCACTTCTCGTGCAAAAGCGGGTGCTGAGGCTGTTGTTCTGTTTCCTGACGGCGACCGTTCTCACGCCGTTGCGATCACTGTGTCTGATCGTCGCTATCGCATGAAGGGGCTCAAAACGGGGGAGGTCGCTCTCTACGATGACCAGGGGCAGTCAGTCATGCTGACACACGCCGGGATTGTTGTTGATGGCGGTGGCAAGGTGATTACGTTTAAAAACGCGCCTAAAGCCCGCTTTGAAATGGACATTGAGTCAACGGGCCAGATCAAAGACCTCTGTGATACTTCTGGCCAGACAATGTCGGCGATGCGTATTGCTTATAACGGGCATAAACACAGAGAAAACGGGCAGGGCAATAACACCGATGCACCTGATAAACAAATGGGGGCGTGATGGAACTCTGGCTTACGGTAAATGGGAAACGAGTATGTGACAGTTCTCAGCTTGATCCGCTCACCCGCGCTGTAGTGATTTCATTATTCACTCACCGGCGTGCAGACCCTGACGACAATGCTGATGTACCGATGGGGTGGTGGGGAGATACCTGGCCGATGGTGGCTAACGATCGGTATGGGTCAAAGCTATGGCTTTTACAACGGAGCAAGCTCACCAACGCACTGGTGAACACGGTGCGAACGTATATCCGTGAATCCCTTCAGTGGATGCTCGATGACGGTGTTGTGTCCAGGGTAGATATCGATGTACAGCGAACCGGTATCAATGAACTGGGAAACAGCATTGTTCTGTGGCGCCGGGATGGTCCGGTAACAATTTCTTTTAACGATTTCTGGAGCGTGATTGCAAATGGCGGACAGTGAATTTCAGCGGCCAACGCTGGCCGAAAACATCAGCATGATCCGCACCGACCTTTTTGCACGACTTGACATCAATGATGAACTTCGCCGCATGGATGAAGATGTCAGGGCCAAGGTTTATGCTGGGGCGCTGCATACGGTTTATGGTTATATCGATTATCTGGCGATGAATATGCTGCCTGACCTTTGCGATGAGTCATGGCTTTATCGGCATGCTGCTATGAAGCGATGCCCGAGAAAAGATGCCGTGGCCGCATCAGGCTTTATGCGATGGGATGGCGTAACGAACGGGCTGAAGGTGAGCGCCGGCTCGGTAATTCAGCGTGACGATCTCGTCAAGTACATCGCCCAGGCAGATGCAACGAGTGCTGGTGGCGTGCTTCGTGTACCCGTTGCCTGCAGCGTGACAGGTACGACCGGAAGTATGGATGATGGTGAGACGCTCTCACTGGTTACGCCGGTTAACGGACTTCCTTCTGGTGGCATGGCCGATGCGATCGCTGGCGGTTTTGATATTGAAGACCTTGAGGTCTGGCGTGCCCGTGTTCTGGAGCGCTACTACTGGACCCCGCAAGGCGGCGCTGACGGAGATTATGTTGTCTGGGCAAAAGAAGTGCCTGGCGTAACGCGAGTGTGGACTTACCGGCACTGGATGGGGACGGGAACGGTTGGCGTTATGATTGCCAGTAGCGACCTGATTAACCCGATTCTTGATGATGCAACAGTGGCTGCAGCTCAGGCACATATTGAACCGTTTGCACCCGTAGCGGGTTCAGACCTCTATGTATTTAAGGGGACGCCAAAAACAGTCAACTACACCATTGACCTGAACCCGGATACTCCTGAAATACGCGCCGCAGTTGAGGCCGAGCTTCGTTCATTCCTGCTGCGTGACGGCTATCCGGAAGGGACGCTTGAACTGTCCCGTACAAACGAGGCGATTTCTATAGCTGCCGGTGAGTACAGCCATAAGCTACTTTCTCCAACAGTTGATACGCCAGTTGCAAAAAATGAACTGGCTGTACTGGGGGTAATAACGTGGGTGTGAGTAATGACGATTATGTCCAATTACTGAGTGCGCTGCTTCCACCAGGGCCTGCATGGTCAGTTGACGATGTTGCAATAAGTGGCGTAGCTCCTTCTTTGTTCAGGGCGCATCAGCGTGTTGATGAACTCATGCTGGAGCTTGATCCGCGTACTACAGCAGAACTTATTGACCGATGGGAGCGGTGCTGCGGTCTGCCTGATGAATGCATTCCTTCAGGAACCCAGACGTTACGGCAGAGACAGCAGCGGCTGGACGCAAAAGTTAATCTTACCGGAGGAATCAACGAAGATTTCTATCTTCGTCAGCTGGCTGCACTGGGGAAGCCTGGCGCCACTATCACACGCTATAACAAGGGACCTTTCAAGTGTACGTCGTCGTGTATGGATGCGACTTATTCAACGGAATGGCGTTATTACTGGCAGGTTAATATGCCTGCTTCAACGGATGCCAACTGGATGACCTGCTCGGACAATTGTGAAACACCGATTCGTTACTGGGGTGATACGGTAGCTGAATGCGTGATCAATAAACTCTGCCCGTCCCATACCTACGTAATCTTCAAATATCCGTAACCGGAGACATTATGCATCGTATTGACACACCTACTGCGCAGAAAGATAAATTCGGCGCGGGCAAGAACGGCTTTACCCGTGGAAACCCGCAAACAGGAACGCCTGCCACTGATTTGGATGACAACTATTTCGACATGTTGCAGGAGGAACTGGCGGGAGTGGTCGAAGCAACCGGCGTTAACCTGGAAAAATCAAAACATAACCAGTTACTGACTGCACTGAAAGCGCTGATGCTAAGCCGCGCACATCCTTTTGCAGATATTAAAGCAGACGGAGCTGCAGCAATTGCAGAGGCTCTCTCAAACCTTCGTTTGGGAGCAGGCGCACCACCGATAGGAATTCCGTTCTTCTGGCCATCAGCAGCGATGCCCAATACAGTCATGGATGAGTGGTCTGATATGGTGTTTCTTAAGTGGAACGACGCGACTTTTTCAGCAGCCACGTACCCGAAACTTGCAAAGGTAATACCCAGCCTGAAACTTACAGAATCTCGCGGGGAATTTATTCGTACATGGGATGACGGACGCGGAGTGGATGCCGGGCGAGCCCTTCTTTCAGCGCAAAGTTTTGCTATGCAGAATATTACTGGCACATTGATTGATACAAAATTCAACATGAATCAGGGGGCAACGGGAGCATTCACGTTAACAACTGGCGGGCCTGCTGATGGCGCTGCTTCAGGGGTTGGCTTTGCTTCCCGCGTCGATTTTAATGCAGCAAATGTAGTTAATACCGCAGCTGAAACCCGCTCCCGTAACATCGCATTTAACTTTCTCGTAAGGGCTAAATAATGAAACCAGTATTTGACGAAAATGGATTAGCTACAGATGCTGGAGACATTCGTTGCTTTTATTATGACGCGAATACCAATGAGTACGTTGGATGGTCTGATGAATTTATTAATATCGGTGTCAGTATGCCGGGTAATTCAACCGATATTGATCCAGGCGATGATATAGCTGGCAAAGTTGCCGTATTTACAGATGGGGTATGGAAGCTGGAGGAAGACCATCGCGGACAAACCGTCTGGTCAACGAATGATGGTCGTGCTGAAATCGTCGATTATATCGGCGAAATTAAGCCAGATTTTACTACTATGTCACCATCAACACCGTTTGATATATGGGACTGTGATAAATGGGTAACTGATACCGAAACGCAGCATGCCGCAGCTATTACGCAGGCAGAGAATGAGCGTGAGCGACTTCTTAAACATGCTGATGATGTAATGCTCGACTGGCGCACAGAATTGATGCTGGGTGAAATCAGCGACGCCAACAGGGCTAAGCTATCGGCGTGGATGACCTATAAAAATGAAGTTAAGTCTGTTGATGTGACAACCGACCCTGAGCGTGTTAACTGGCCTGTTCCCCCGGAGGCGTAGGCCAGTTGATATCCGGCGCACTGGAAGCGGTAGACACCGCCAGTGAGTCAGACATTGAATGGCTTAATTATCCTGAATAATATCAATCATCACAGGCTCGCCGTTATTATTAACGGTGAGTATTTTGCCGTCCGGCATTTCATCTGTTGTGAAAAACCAGTTGTCATCCGGCAATTCAATGGCACCGGTAATATCGTGGAACCCTGGGATTACTTCAGTCATGGTATTAGGATTAAACAGACGGGGCACAATAAACCCTCCAAGAAAAACCACTAGATGATGGCGTGCCAGTTGCCGCCATCGTACAACGCGCTTTAAATCCTGACTTTGTGACCTGATCACCAATAATTGTTGATACGTGTACATAATTATCTGTAGGGCCAGTATCGACAGCCTGGTGTTCAGCAATACTGATATGGCGACTGACGTAGGGCAACGCAATAGGATAATTTATCGTAGCTAAATAGCTGCGCGGAATAGTAGATCACTGAAAGGGAACTCAGCCCGGATTGTGCGATCTGATCAATCGCCAAACCAACCAAAATCACCAACCGGACTGAGCGATGCCGATCATAGTACCAATACCCCGTGGCGAACGACGCCTGATGCAGAAAGCTATTCATAAAACGCGTGATAAAAATCATGCCCGCAGACTCACGGCCATGCTGATGCTTCATCGGGGTGAACGGGTCAGCGATGTTGCCAGAACTCTCTGTTGTGCCCGTTCATCCGTTGGTCGCTGGATTAACTGGTTTACGCACTCAGGTATTGAAGGCCTGAAATCCTTACCCGCAGGGCGCTCCCGACGCTGGCCTTTTGAACATATCTGCACCCTGTTACGTGAGCTGATAAAGCATTCTCCCGGCGATTTTGGTTATCAACGTTCACGCTGGAGCACCGAATTACTGGCAATAAAAATCAATGAGATAACCGGTTGCCAGTTACATGCAGGAACCGTTCGCCGCTGGTTGCCATCTGCGGGGCTTGTATGGCGCAGGGCCGCGCCAACTCTGCGTATCCGTGACCCACATAAAGATGAAAAGATGGCGGTAATCCACAAAGCGCTGGATGAATGCAGCGCAGAGCATCCGGTATTTTATGAAGATGAAGTGGATATCCACCTTAATCCTAAAATCGGTGCGGACTGGCAGTTGCGCGGACAGCAGAAACGGGTAGTGACGCCGGGGCAGAACGAAAAATACTATTTGGCCGGCGCACTGCACAGTGGCACGGGTAAAGTCAGCTACGTGGGCGGCAACAGCAAAAGTTCAGCGCTGTTTATCGCTCTGCTGAAGCACCTGAAAGCCACTTACCGGCGGGCGAAAACAATCACGCTGATCGTTGATAACTACATTATCCATAAAAGCCGCGAAACACAGCGCTGGTTGAAAGCAAATCCCAAGTTCAGGGTAATTTACCAGCCGGTTTACTCGCCGTGGGTGAATCATGTGGAACGGCTATGGCAGGCACTTCATGACACGATAACCCGTAATCATCAGTGCCGCTCAATGTGGCAGTTACTGAAAAAGGTCCGCCATTTTATGGAAACCGCCAGCCCATTCCCCGGAGGAAAACATGGTCAGGCAAAAGTGTAGCGGTATTAGGCGCAGCTATTTAG